>DASXMJ010000158.1 GCA_036495685.1 Candidatus Binataceae bacterium
GCAGGCGATTGGGAAAGCGAGGCAGCGTTACCACGCCGCCGTTCGCGGGGGCGACCCAGGAGTCTATGCCAGAAAAAGACAAAGGGGACAAACGTTTCGAAACTGATGAGGACCTGACCAAGGTCGAAATCCCCGAACTGCTGCCGGTGCTGCCACTGCGCGGCATCGTGATCTTTCCTAATCAGATCCATCCGTTTTTGGTCTCGCGTGCCGCATCGCTCAAGCTGATTGAGGATGTTGGCGGCGCGTCGGCGATTATCGCTCTGGCGGCGCAGAAGAATCCGGAAGACGAAGTTCCGGGGCCGGAGGGGCTTTATCCGCGCGGTACGGCAGTACGTATCTTAAAGATGCTCAAATATCCCGACCAGAGCGTGCGGGTACTCGTGCAGGGACTGGCGCGGATCGAGATCGGGAGCTTCCTGCAGCGTGACCCGTATTTCACGGCGAAGGTCGAGCGTCTTGAGGAGACCTTTGTCCAGGATCGCGAGACTGACGCCCTGCAAGCCAATCTCGTCAGTCAATTTTCAAAATTCGTTTCGCTGGTGCCATACCTGCCAGATGAGTTGCAGGTGATGGCGATGCAGGTGCGGGATCCTGGGCGGTTGACCGACTTGGTGGCGTCGTATTTGAAGATTGCGATCGAAGAGCTGCAGGACATGCTGGCGACGCTCGACGTGCGGCAGCGCCTCGAGAAGCTGATCGTGATTCTGGGACGGGAGATCGAGCTGCTTGAACTCGGCCATAAGATCCAGTCGCAGGTGCAGACGGAGCTCAACAAGAATCAGCGCGAATATTACTTGCGGCAGCAGCTCAAGGCGATTCAGAAGGAATTGGGCGAAGGCGATCCGCGCTCGTCGGAAATCGAAGAGATCGAGAAGAAGATCGAAGCCGCCAAAATGTCCGAAGACGCGCGCAAGGCGGCCGACAAGGAACTTGAACGGCTGCGGATGATTCCGCCGGAATCGGCGGAGCATACGGTCGTGCGGACCTACCTGGACTGGCTGGTGGCGCTGCCGTGGGGCATCTCGACCGAAGACAATCTTGATATCAAGAATGCGCGCGCCACGCTCGACGAGGACCACTACGACCTCGAAAAGGTAAAGGAACGCATCCTGGAATTCCTCGCGGTGCGCAAGCTCAAGCAGGATTCCAAGGGACCGATATTGTGCTTCGTGGGCCCGCCGGGAACCGGCAAGACTTCGCTTGGGCGATCGATTGCCAAGGCTTTAGGACGCAAGTTCGTCAGGCTGTCGCTCGGCGGAATCCGCGATGAGGCGGAGATCCGCGGCCATCGGCGGACCTATATCGGGTCGCTGCCCGGGCGAATCATTCAGGGGCTGCGCAACGCGGGGTCGAACAACCCGCTGTTCATTCTCGACGAGGTGGACAAGCTCGGGGCTGACTTCCGTGGCGATCCGGCGTCGGCGCTGCTCGAGGTGCTCGATCCAGAGCAGAACAACAGCTTTGTCGATCACTATCTCGATATACCGTTCGACCTGTCCAGGGTGCTGTTCCTGACGACGGCAAACGTACTGGACACGATCCCGCATGCGCTGCTGGATCGGATGGAGGTAATAGAGCTTCCTGGCTATACCGAGGAGGAGAAGCTGGTGATCGCCGATCGTTACCTGGTGCCCAAGGAGATGAAGGAGAACGGGCTGGGTGACAAGACAATCGAGTTCACGCGCGAGGCGACCGCGGACATCATCCGGCAATACACGCGGGAGGCCGGACTCCGTAACTTGGAGCGAGAGGTCGCACGGATTTGCCGGAAGATGGCGCGGGCGGTCACCGAGGGTGAGGCGCCGCCCGAGCGGATTACACCGGATATGCTCAAGAAGTATCTCGGCGCGCCGAAGTTTTTCTCGGAAATGGCCGAGCATGGGAACGTGCCGGGAGTGGCGACCGGACTAGCATGGACGCCGAACGGTGGCGACATCATCTTCATTGAAAGCGCGCGAATGAACGGTCAAAAGGGGCTGACCTTGACCGGCTCGCTGGGCGACGTAATGAAGGAATCGGCACAGGCAGCG
>DASXMJ010000159.1 GCA_036495685.1 Candidatus Binataceae bacterium
GGTTCTCTTTGCCGACATCCGCGATTTCACGCGCATCACCGAGACCAAGCTTCCCTACGATGTCGTCTTTCTGCTGAACCGCTATTGCCGGGTTATGGGCGAAGCGATAGAAGCGGCCGGAGGGCGTGTCGACAAGTTCACCGGCGATGGCGTCATGGCGTTGTTTGGTCTGGAGAACGACGGTCCGGATGCATGCCGACAAGCCTTGGCGGCGGCGCGTCATATGTCGACACAGCTGGTGGCGTTGAACGAGGCGCTCGCGCCCGATCTCCATGCGCCTCTTGCAATGGGGGTTGGCGTTCATTTCGGTCCGGCGATCGTCGGTGATATGGGCGATGGACGATGGAGATCGCTTACCGCAGTGGGCGACACCGTGAATACTGCAAGCCGTCTGGAGGCGCTTTGCAAGGTCTACCATTGCGAACTCGTCGTATCGGATGATCTTCTCGCCCGCGCCGGTGCGAGGTTCCAGCACGCAACGCCGCAGGAGGTCGAAATTCGGGGTCGCTCCGCGCCGCTCACCATCCACACCTTCAGAAGCGCTCGCGAGCTGCCATTGCGAGCAGAGTGTCGGAGCGAGGATTAGGGCTGCCTGAAACTTCGGCTTTCATGCCGGCAATCCCGCGCGACCCGGCGCCTCATTTGTTTCGGCAGCATAGCCTCGAGCGTGCCGTCGCGGCGCCAGAAATGGTGGTAGAGCGCCGCCGCGGCATGGAGCGCGATCAGGCCGAGGAGAAGAAATCCGACCGTCGCATGCGCCTCGCCCAGCTGCCTCGCGAGCGGCCGGTCGCGGCCGATCAGTGCCGGCAGCTGACCTAGAAAAAACAGGTTCACCCGGTCGCCGTAAGCGTTGCTCCACAGCAGACCGAGGATCGGCTGGGTCAACAGGAGGGCATAGAGCGCGTATTCGCTCCACTGCGCTACCAGCCGCATCGCCTGCGGCATGTCGGCGGGCCAGTTCGGGAACCGCACGAATTGGCGCCATATGAGCCGACCGAGCGTCACCACCCACACGGTCATGCCAAACGAGCGGTGCAGCTGGATCAGTGCAACGGCCTCCTCCCTGGACGATGCGAAATCGATCGAGAAGGCGAGTACGAAGATCGTGGCGACGAGGAACAGGGTCAGCCAGTGCAGGATCCGGATCGCCGGGTCAAAAACGCGCAGTTCGGGATCGCCATCGGCCCGTAGCATTCGAATACCTCATTCTCATGGCCACGTAGGGCCGGCAGGAGGGGAGATCGGAGCGGGGCGCGTTTATTCCCGCGGCCCGATACGCCAGCAATCCGGCGCGGAAACAGGATCGCCTGATGTGATTTCCACCTCGTGCGGCACATCCTTGATCCAGAGCTCGACTTTGCCACACCGTGATCCGTGCCCCGGGCTAACCTCTTGCATAAACAAAGCCGCAGACGCGGCAGCTGCGCCGCCGGTTTGATCGTACGCACGGAGCAGCAGGGAGCGCGCCCGATGCAGGCGGGACATGACCGTCCCGATCGGTACTCCGGTTACCTTGGCGATGTCGCGGTAGCCGAGCTCGTGAAGCTCGCGCAGGACGATCATCTCGCGTAGCGGCGCCGGGAGCGCCTGGATCAGTCGGTCGAGAACCCGCAAATTGGACCGGTTTTCCAGCAACCCCTCGGCATCGATCGCGGACATCGCGACCGCGTCACCATGTTCCTCCTCGGCTTCGAGCGAGACGACATCCGCCGGACGATTCCGCTTGAGCCAGCTGTAGCAGGTGCGCCGCACGATCTTCAGCACCCAGCTCTTGGCATCGTCACCGCGATAGCTGTCGAAATAGCGGAACGCCCGCAGAAACGCTTCTTGCACGACATCGGCGGCATCGGTATCGCTACCCGTCATCCGGCGCGCGAGTGCGTAGGCGGCATCGAGATGGGGTAGCGCTATCTCCTCGAACCAGTTTGGCGAGGCCGATCTGTGTTCCCCGACATTTGCCGTGGCGCGACCTCCTCCGGTTCCCTTACCATCGTCGACGGCCGGCGGAGGCACCGGACGACTACGAGCACCTGGGAAGCGACCGAACCGTCGTTTCGGGCCGCTCCTTCTTCCGACTGCTTCGAGAGCATTCGTCAAAGTTGAGATCCCTTCGCCGTCCAGGTTGACGCGGTGAAGGTATGAGGCTCGGTAAGATTAAAGTCCTTGTCCACGCCGGTGATCTCTCCTGAAATCATATTAAAGTGAAACTTGCCGACGATACGTTATATTGATCCGGCGTCGTCTCGGAGCGACGAGTTCTTTCACCACGGCGAGCGCAGGCCGCGAATTCCGTTTACGGGACAGTGCCCGTACTGGTGCTTGACCTCATTAACCGAATATGAAATTTTATTAAAAGATCGAAAGAGGCTTGCTATGAGGCTGACCGACGAAGCCTTCGGGGCTGTCGAGTTCGGCCGGTTCCGGTTGCTGCCGCGCCGCCGCGAGCTCCGCGCCGATGGGGTCGCGGTGGAGCTTGGCAGCCGTGCCTTCGATATATTGATGGTCCTGATCGAGGCGCGTGGCGCGCTCGTCAGCAAAGACGAGTTCCTGAGCCGGGTCTGGCCGGACACGATGGTAGAAGAGAACAACCTGGTGGTCCAGATCTCGGCGCTGCGCAAGGCGCTCGGAGAAGATCGGGATTTCATCCGGACGGTGTCCGGCCGGGGCTACCGGTTCGTCGCTGAGATCCGCACTTCCATCGCGGCATCTGATGCCGAAACACGGGTCGACCCTGATGCCGCCGCGGAGGCAGCCCGATCCGCTCCGTCGAGCAATCTTCCGACGGCGGTTTCCAGCGAGACCGAGCACAGAGAGGTATCGGGTCTCCCGGCTGGTGTTTCCGGCATCACTGACGCCAGCTCGTCATCGAGGCAACCATCCCGTCTTGTTGGTTGGAGGTTTTTTGCCTTTGGTTTAGCCCGGTTGCTCGTGGCTTCGTTCTCGCGGATTCTCCACTCCCGGAATCAGGCCTCACCTAAGATTCGCTCTATAGCGGTACTGCCATTAGAAAGCCTTTCCAGCGATCCTTCGCAAGATTACTTCGCGGACGGCATGACAGACGAGTTGATCTCCGCCCTGGGGCAGATCAGCGCGTTACGCGTGATTTCCCGCACCTCGATAATGACCTATAAAGGAGTTCGCAAGCTCTTGCCCGACATTGCTCGCGAGCTAAACGTAGAAGTAGTTGTCGAAGGAACCGTGTTGCGGTTTGGAGACCGCGTCCGGATTACCGCCCAGCTAATCCGGGTGCCTGTTGAACGGCACATATGGGCCCAAAGCTTTGAAGGGGATCTGCGGGACACGCTGGTGCTCCAAAGCCGCGTCGCTCGCGCTATCGCCGAGCAGATCCGAGCCACAGTGACTGAACAGGAACAGGCGGCGCTGCAGAACTCGAAGCCGGTGAACCCGGTGGCTTATGAAGCTTATCTCAAAGGCCGGTATTTCATGAACAAGCGAACCGGCGATGGTCTGAAGAAAGCGATTGAGTATTTCAACCATGCAATCGAATGGGATCCAACCTACGCGGCGGCATATTCTGGGTTAGCTGACGCATACGCATTATCGGGCGATTGGAAGTATGGGGTCCTTTCTCCGGAGAATGCCTTTTCCAAAGCCAAGGCAGCGGCGACAAAAGCGTTGGCTTTGGACGATAACCTTGCGGAGGCCCACGCCTCTCTCGCTTTCGCTTTGGACCTTTATGGCTGGGATTGGGAGACCGCCGAGACCGAATACAAGCGGGCAATCAAGCTGGATCCCGGTTATGCAACGGCTCGTCAATGGTATTCATGGCATCTAATAATGATGGGACGGAATGAAGAGAGCATCCGCGAGTTGACAAAAGCCGAAAGCTTAGATCCTCTTTCCTTAATCATCAGCGCCGACATGGCCGACGCATTGTGTGTCGCTCGCCTTTATGATGAGGCAGTGGAAAAAAGTAAAAAAACCCTGGAGATGGACCCGAATTTTGCCGTCGGTCATTATGAGCTGGGCCAAGCGCTCGAGCAAAAGCAGATGCACGACGAGGCAATTGTACAATTTCAGAGAGCGATCGATCTTTCCGGACATAGCGGGGCATTTGACTCTTATCTTGGCTACGCTTACGCCATGTCAGGTCGAAAAGAAGAAGCACTCAAAATTATAGATGACTTAGAGGCCCGACATGATCAAAACCCTTCTGCCGACGCCGATATCGCATTGATTTATGTCGGACTTGGCGATCGGGACCGGGCGATAATCTCGCTAAACAAGGCCTACGAAGCGCGATTCAAAGCGTCGATCCTGCTGCGGCCAGCCTTCGATCCACTCCGATCCGATGCGCGGTTTCAGGATCTCCTGCGACGCATCGGCCTCCCTCATGTCGCTGCT
>DASXMJ010000160.1 GCA_036495685.1 Candidatus Binataceae bacterium
ATGCTCTCCTCGCTGACACGGATTGGTACGGTGCAGTATTTCAGGTCGCTGGCCAGTGCGCGCTGACCCAGAACGAGCACACTGTGCAAATCGGAGTGGGAGATGTTGGACTCATGGATGGGTCGCGGCTCTCGATGCGCTTATTTGAGAGCGGTTCGCAGTGGCTGTCTATTTATCTGCCGCGCCAGTCGCTCATTTCCCATCTCGGATTCGAGCCGCAGACTTGTTTATGTGCGCGCGGCGGAACCGTAGCAGCGCGCGTCCTCCGTCAGCTCGTTCTCGACGGTGTCGGAGGCGAAGAATCCACCGCCGCGCCGCCCTGCCCGTACATGCGGCTCGCCCTCTACGACCTCCTTGGCTCCCTATTTGCGCCCTCTGATCCGGGGCCCGTCTCTCGCCATGCGGATAGACTGTTCGCCCGCATCCGTCGCGTCATAAACGATCGCTGTGCCGATCCGGACTTCGGTCCTGCTCAGGTGGCAGCAGAAACGGGGATTTCGCTGCGCTACGTCCAGAAGCTCTTGACGGCGCGCGGCTGCACATGCAGCGAATTGGTCTATTCCATTCGTTTGGACCACGCCGCGCGCCTGCTGGCACGCCGGACGTCGCACGCTACAGGTCAGCATCTCAGCGAAATCGCGTACGCCAGTGGCTTTCGCGACTATACCCATTTCGCAAGAAGATTCCGGGATCGGTTTGGTCACACACCGGGCGCCCACCTGGAGGGAAGCGTGCTACTGGGACCCGGATAGTGCGCGCCCGCGCTGCTGAGCATTCGCCATCCGCTGACAACGTCTAGTGCCCCGGGTTGCATCGCCGTACGGGAGTTGCCTGGCCGGCCTACGCACCGCCAGGCCACACCACACCTCGAAGAGGATTCCGCGCCTCAAGCCCTTTATCGACGCCTCGCTCGATCGCGTCGCGGCTCACGACGATCCACCGCGAGCGCGGCTTAAACCCAATCCGATAAGCAAAACCAGATCAAGTTCCGGTCAACGCGCGCTCATGATACCGGGCGCCGATCAAACGACGTCGGGATAATCAGAACTGCTGTGGCGCGCATGGCGCCAGCTCGCCGTTTTCGGCGTGGCCGGCTCCAGCATTGTTCCAGCGATTAGAACTCTCGTGCCCGCAGTCGTGAAGCGTTTCGAACATGACGTCAAATCCGCTCCAGTAGCAACGCGCTCGCGGTGAACAGTGCGCGCCAGTGCGGTTGAAAGTGCGTCATAGGCTCGTGACAGCAAATCTCCGATCGCCCACACTAACCGTGATGAAGACAAGATCAGGAGTCTCGACGAGCCAAGAAACCAAAGGTTTCGCGCTGATCACCGGTGCTTCATCGGGCATCGGCGACCGCGAGGACGACGGCGCTGGCGCGTCTCGGTCGAGGACGTCCTTGAAGCAGGAAGAGGGTGAGCTCGAATCCGGCACCGAGTCTCGTGATGGCGCAAGACAGGTCGATCGTGGCGCTCTGCTGGGCGCCTCCACGGCCGCGGCCATCGCGATCGGCGTCCTGGAGACGCCACTTATTCGATAGCAGGCGAAACGCAAACACGGTCACGAACCAGCGGGACCGCAGCCAAGCAAGGAGTTCCGGATGCCTTCCGATATGTCTTCCAATCGCGGCGTGGTTTACATAAAGCCAGGCAAGGTCGAGGTTCAGAAAATCGCCTTTCCAGTCTTCCGCAATCCTGCGGGCAAGGAAATCCATCACGGCGTCATTCTCAAGGTCGTGTCGACCAACATTTGCGGGTCTGACCAGCATATGGTGCGGGGCCGCACCACGGCGCCGGCGGGCATGGTGCTGGGGCACGAGATCACTGGCGAGGTGATCGAGAAGGGCCG
>DASXMJ010000161.1 GCA_036495685.1 Candidatus Binataceae bacterium
TAAGAATCCTTGCGCCTGTGTTTCAGCAAATCGTTGCAGGCATTCCATCCAAGCTGCGAGAGTCTCCTATAGGAACCTGACCCTTCCAATAGGCGGACAACAGAGAGAATTGAGCATGATTCAGGCTGCCGCCGGACGAAACTGAGATTCTCCGGTGCCCTCAAATCGAACAAACTTCGCGAACGAGCGCAGTATCTTCGATTTCTACGCAGAGAACGCGAAAATCGCGGACTGCTTGGCGGAGAGGGCTGCAGGCCACAACGAATAGAAGACCCACGCGTTCCGCCCGATCGAACAGATCCGAACGGGACTGGCTCGAACCCCCGTACACGTAAACATGAGGCAAAGCAAATTTCGCTCGTTCGAGGGGACTTGCTCGAAATCGAAAAGGAAGGCTCGGGCGCCGCGGTTGCAGGCAAGCACGTCCCATCTACGCCCTATAACAACTGCGGGAATACGGGCGTCTGATGGAGCATGCGCTCGATAAGGCGGGCTCACAGTCTCATGCCGAGGTGCGGAATCGATGACGGGTTGGCGAAGCGCGAGCTGAAAAAGCTGCATGCGCTCGACTGGATCGAGCCGCAGCACACGGGACAGGTTGTCCAGGACGCCGGATGACACCCCGATCGGGCGTTTCTGCTCGAGCCACGTGTACCAGGTCGCACTGACACCGGCCAACTGCGTTACTTCCTCGCGTCGCAAGCCGGGTGTCCGCCGCCGACCGGTCACTGGCAGTCCGACCTCGGCGGGAGTGATGCGGCTTCGGTGGGCGCGGAGAAAATCGCACAATTCCTGGAGTCTAACTTCGTCCTTGGTCATCCCGTCTCCTGAATTGGACTTCCCATTTCGTCACTGAGACTGTCATCAATTATACCAGGATAAAGACTTCCTCTAGTACCGGGTTACTGATCACATATATTCCTTGACCAACGCAATCGCCAGCATCCCGCTGAGTACCTCAAAGACGCGGGGCCAGGCGACCGCGGGTTCAAAGACTTGGCGTAAGTCTGAAGGAGGAACGACTCATGGAGATTCTTACTTTGGTTCACCGCCGACTGGCGGGATTCATCATCGGGTTTGCGTGGCTCGCCTGGTTGTCGGCGACGCCAGCCGCCGCCCAGCTCAAGCCAGGTGACTTCATCACCCCGGAGAACGCGCCAAAGGTGAGAGAACTGGTGAGCCCGGGCGTGTACTACAAGGTTCAGCGCGGCATGACGATGAAAATCGTGCCGACGCAGCGAGTCGATTGGCCACCGCCTTACAAGGATGCCACCGAAAAATATTCCGCACAGGTTCGTCTCTCGAAAGACAAGCGCAGCGTGGTGGGCTACGTAGCAGGCCAGCCGTTCCCGCTAATCGACGCGAATGACCCGGACGTCGCCGAGAAGATCGTGTGGGACAATGTGTTCCGTCCAATCACCACTGATGACTATGACTTGCGCTACTACGATTGCGATTCTTCGTACGAGAAGAACGGCCCGCAAACCACGCAGACGGAGTATATCCAAATCGGTCACTACGCCGGCTATGATCTGGTCGGCCGCACCGAAGTGGAGCCGTTGCCGACCGATCCGGATTTTAAGGTTACCGGCCGCTACTGGCTGTTCGGCCTCTATCCGATTCTCGCGCCTCAGGACGCCCGCGGCACGGGCCTTATCCGTTGGCGCTACGCGGATCCAAAGCGCGGGGACGACATTTGGGACCTGAATCCGGGGAGCCGCCGTGTGCGCCGGCTCGATGAGTCGATTATGTCCAGCGCCACCGGCCCGCAAAGCTTCGACCCGGATCACTATTCCGGCTTCAATCCCAAGACCGAGCAATACCTGTACAAGTTCGTTGGCGAAAAGAACATGCTCGCGACAATCCACGCGGAACATTCGCCTGAAGCGCGATGCTCTACGGACGGCGGCACCAGCGCATGCCCCGAGGCCTGGGAAATGCGGCACATGTACATTGTCGAAGCAGCGCCAGATCGTTCAAGAGTTAACGCGCTTCAGTCGCGCACCGTGATCTATATGGACAGCGAAATGTGGTTTGAGCCATACATCGACACCTATGACCAGTCCGGCCGCCTGTTTCGCAGCGGTATCTACTGGCTAGCGACCCGCGATCGTCCCGTGCCCGACGCGAGGGTAGCCATCTATCCGTTCAAGCGCTCTTTCGTCGTCGGCGCGGTTTCGACTGACGTTCAGAGCGGCTTTGCGACGATGTGCTACTTGCCGGGAAGAGAAACCGCCGAAAAGGAGTGCTGGTACATCAACATGGGCGCGGTCGACAAGTCATTCTTCACGACCGACGCGATGGTGCGCGCGGCGAGTTTCTAAGTCGCCGCATACCTCGGGCGCGGCGCGGCTCCAACCGGGGCCGCGTCGCAAAACCGGGTAGGCCCTGCGAGTGAATTCGGGGTTCTTGAGAGCGGCCACTATATTCGCCCGCGATCAAGAGCTTTGCCAGTAAGTACCCCTTGGGGAGTTGAGCAGATGGTAATTAGCTTTGAGGGCGGTAGCTGGAAACTCTGCACGGCGGTGGCCGTCCTGCTCGTGATAACGCTCTGGGCGCCGACCAGAGGGCAGGCCTTCGTACTTAGCCTCTCCGGACCTCTGGGTAACGGTGGCGGCGCCGTCACCGATCAAGCGACGGTGCTGTACGCACGGAGCGGCGGCAGACTTCATCGTCTCGCCGAGGTTGGTCCTGCGCGCGATGGACTTCCGAAATTGCTCGACCTCGGGTTTCCGTTCGTAGCCGACGATGGATCCGTGATTTTCGCGGGCATGGTGGCTGAGAATCGCCGACCGCGCTGGGTTGTTTTTCGGGCGGATATGCAGGCTTCGCCGCCGAGAATTTCCAGGATTCAGCTTCCTCATTCAAACGGCGCCCTCGCGGACGCCATCCTTAGCGCCGACCCTTCGCCAGAAATAGATGCTCATGGCGACGTTATCTTTTCCGCTCAGGATGCGGACGGGAGGGACGCAATCTTTCTTCTTTCCAACGGAGAGTTATCGCACTTGGCGAAATCGGGTGAAGAGACCCGCGAGGGACACCGCCTCCATCATATCCAGTTTGGGAGCGCGCGGAGCTTCGGCGCTGGCGAGGTCGCCTTTGTCGGCTGGTTGGAGAACCACAGGCAGGCTGAACTAGTCGCGTCCAGGGCTGAGGGTGTGAGGGTGATTGCGGCCGAAGGCGAAGCCGCGGTCGGCGGCGGTATATTCCGCCAGGGTTTCGGGCGGCCAGGAGCAGCGCCGTCGCAGAATTCGCTCGCAGGGCGAAGGCTCGCCTTTTCGGCCCGGACCACTGCCGGCCAGGGAATATTTGTGCTTGCCGGGCGCGATGGACTGCGGCGCGTCGATCTTGCCGAAGCTTCGTGCGCGAAGTCGCCGGTCAGCTTTTTGTCAACTGGGAGTCCCGGCCTTGCAGTCACCGGGGAGATAGCGCTCTTGGGATGGTGTTCCGATGTCCCGGTCATTATCCGAGTCGATGATAGGGGACGGGCTCGAGTCTCATTGCGAGCTGATTCGCTGCCGGATCAGGGCGGGCCACTCGCGATTGAAGATCCCTGGATGCTTGATTCGGGCGCTATTTTATTCGGCGGATCGGCTGGCGACAGCGGTGAGTCGATCTATGAATTGACTACCGAGGGAATCGCCAGAGAACTCTACCATCCTTATCGCGACCTCTGGCTTACCGCGGACGATGTGGAATCCAGACATCCGATCTGTACCGCCACGATAGCGGCGAATCGGCACGGCGACTTCGCCTATCTCGGCGAAAA
>DASXMJ010000162.1 GCA_036495685.1 Candidatus Binataceae bacterium
AGTACCTCGAGCGTTTCGATCAGGCGTTCGAGCGCTCGAAGGAAAGGTACAAGCGTGGGCTCGCGACCGCGCTCCACCATCGCGGGCTGGTGCTAGGATGCATCGGTGCGGTGATTTTATCGTCGTTGCTGCTTTTACGGGTGGTTGGGCTGGATTTCTTTCCGTACGTCGACGCGGGACAAATTAAGCTGCACGTGCGGGTACCGGCTGGAATTCGCTTGGAAGAGAGTGAGCGGATCATGGCCAAGGTCGAAAACATCGTCCGCTCCGTCGTTCCGCCCAGCGAGCTGCAAGTGATGACGGACCATATCGGTTTGCCAGTCTACTGGGCGCTGCTTTTCTACCAGACCGACACAATCGGCCCGCAGGACGCCGATCTGCAGATCGAGCTGTCAAATAACCATCATCCGAGCCTTGGATATATCAAGAAGATCCGGGAAGCCGTGAACCAGCAGCTGCCCGGCGTGGAAATCTATTCGCAGGCGGCAGACATCACAAGCCAGGTGCTCAACTTCGGACTGTCGGCGCCGATTGACGTTCAGTTGCAGGGTCGCGATGCATATTCATCCTATAAACTTGCCAAGGAGTTGTTGCCCAGGCTCAAAACCATTCCCGGCGTGGTTGATGTCCGAATACCCGAGACTTTCGACTATCCCACGCTCAGGGTGAAGATCGACCGGAGCAAGGCGCTGCAGTTGGGAATTTCGGAAAATCTGGCGGCGGAGAATGTGCTGAACTCGCTCGCCTCCAGCGTCGTGGTGGCGCCCAACAACTGGCTCGACTGGGACAACGGCGTAAACTACAGCGTGGCGGTGCAGACACCGCAGCACGTGATTAATTCGATCGATGAAGTGTTGAAGACCCCCATCACAACCCCCGCTTCCTCGAGCGCGGCTTCCAGCTATTCCTCGAGCAATGCGTCGAGCTCTTCATCGACCGACGCCTCCAGCTCTGCTCCGAGCAACGCCTCCAGCAGCTCACAGACCCAATTCGTGTCCAATATCGCATCGGTCGAGCACACCGTGACGCCGCTCGGAATCGCACATATGAACGTGTTGCCGGTGATTGATCTTGATTGCGGCGTTGAGGGCCGCGACCTAGGAGGAGTGGCCGCGGACGTGCAGAAGGCGATCGATCAGCTCAAGGACGTCCCGCCGGGAACCACAGTTCAGATTCGCGGCCAGAGCCAGGCGATGCACGAGGCTTTCGGCGGAATGGGTCAGGGGCTTATTCTCGCCTTGGTCCTCGTGTACCTGCTGATGGCGATAAACTACCAATCGTGGCTCGACCCAATGTTGATTATGATTGCGCTGCCGGGAGCCTTCGCGGGCGTGCTCTGGATCCTGGTGATTTGGCATACGACGCTCAACGTGCAGTCGTTGATGGGAGCGATCATGGGGGTCGGTGTTGCGACCACCAACGGGAATTTGCTGATCACGTTCGCCAACGAATACATGGAGAAAGAAGGTGTCGATCCTATAACCGCGGCAATCGAGGCCGGCACGACGCGGCTGCGGCCGGTGCTGATGACTGCGCTGGCCATGATTCTTGGAATGTTGCCGATGTCGCTCGCGCTCGGCGCCGGCGGCGGTGAGAATGCTCCACTCGGGCGAGCGGTGATTGGCGGGCTCATAGCCGCAACTTTCATGACGCTGCTCGTGATTCCGATCGTCTACTCTTTCGTGGGCGGCACGCGGGTGAGCAAGCTCCAGCGCGACGCGCAGATGCGCCGGATTCTGCAGCAGACAGAAGCAGCCAAAGAAGCGCAGATGTAAGGGCCCATGGCTGAGCGAATCGCAACCAAACCCGCCAGCGGTCCCAGCTTTTACATCAAGTGGATCGCGCTCCCGCTCATCGCAATAATCGTGGCCGGGGGAATCGTCGTGGCCCGCGATCTTGCGGTTCGCAGCCAGCGCGGGAACCTCGAAGAGGAAGCGGCGCGCGGCCGGGTCGTTCTTTGCACAACACTGCACGGGGAGATTGCCACGCGTACAATCACGCTGCCCGGCGAGATTCACGGCTTTTACGAGACGCCTATCTACGCCAAGATCTCCGGCTACGTGAAGCACATGTTCGTGGACAAGGGATCGTACGTGAAAGCGGGGCAGCTTGTCGCCACCATCGAATCGCCCGAGACCGATCAAGAGGTGCGCAATTACAAGTCGACCTATGATCTCGCGAAGATCACCGACGCTCGGAATCAGGTCCTCGTGTCGCAGGCGGTTATTCCGCAGCAGACGGCCGATGAAAGCCATCTGACCATGCTCGCCGACTTGGCAAGCTGGAAGCAGCTAGTCGCGACACAACAGTACGAGCGCGTTTACGCTCCGTTCGATGGGATGATAACAGTGCGCAATCTATACCCGGGAGCACTCGTAGCGACCCCGAGCGCGGCCAACACGTCGAATCCGAGCATCTACCAAATCGCCACTCTGAAACCGTTGCGCGTCTACGTGTACCTGCCGCAGACGTATACTCCTTTCGTGCGCGACGGCGACGAGTCGATAGTAACGGTAAGCGAATACCCGAGCCGCGACTACAAGGGATCGATCACGAGGCACCCGACCGCTTTGGATCAGGACACTCGTACCATGCTCATCGAGGTCGACCTGCCGAATGAGGACCTCACGTTGTATCCGGGGATGTACGCGAACGTTGCCATCACCATCAAAGGTTCGAACGGTGCGCCGCGGGTCCCGGACGAAGCACTGATCTTTAACGGCGAGCGCGTTTACGTCCCGATAGTGCGCGATAGGAAAATACATCTCGTCGATGTAAAACTTGGTCTTGATGATGGAATCCATTGCCAAGTCACTCGCGGGCTGAAAGGCGATGAAACGGTAGCGTTAGGACTCGGCCAAGCGGTCACCGAGGGTGAGCTAATCCGTCCATTGATGGCAAAGGGGAATTAGCGCGACCGCAGACCGGATGCAGAGAGCTCACGAAAAAGAGAGGGTTGCTGCGCTTACCGTCGGTCTCGCGATCGTCGTGCTGGTTTGGATCTCGGCGCAGGCGTTTGCATCCGAGTGGATCGCCTCGCTCGGCACTCTGTCGATATGGTTTTACGGACCAATCTCGGCGGCGGCCTGGGGTCTGCTGACTCTTATCTCTTATACACTCATTGTTCGCGCGCAGCGACGAAATCCGGCCCTCTGCCCGGAGCATGAAGAGGCGACCCGCGAGGCCCGACTTGCCGCGTGCGTCGATCTCGCGAAAATTCCGAACTGTGCGGAACAGGTAGACGCCGTTGAGAAAGACAAGCTAGCAGCGTTGATGGCTGGTTTCGCAATTACCGTCGTATCGTGGCTTGCGATCTTTTCGTTTGTTCCCATGGAATGGCTGGGATCCGCAATCAGCTCCCCGTGGCTCTACTGCCTGGCTTCAATAGCGGTGTGGGCGAGTTCCGCGGTGTCGATGTATTGGGGCTTCCGCCGCAAACGTCTGCGGCATGTGTCCATCCCCGCTCACTGATCGGGCCGCCCGGCGGAGGCCGTCGCCGTGATGAGAAATTTTCCTCGTCGCTTAGTGGGCGGAGCTTCCACCATCAGTCAAGTTTGCGACCCGAGCAGCCACTTCAGTCAGGCATTTTCTCTGCGGTACCTGCCGTCTCACGACCCTGACGCTGGCCAAGCAGGGAAGCCGAGGTGAAGACGATTCCTTGGTAGTTATTTTCCGCGACTTCGCTGAGCTTGCTCACGTATTTCGGCGCGCCGCCGTTGTAGACGAGGTAGCGGATCTTGCCGTGCTCGTGGCCGGGAAGGTTCGAGTTGTAGCCGGTGAACCATGACTTGGCCTTCCGCATCAGCATCGCCGAGTACATCTGTTTGACGTGGTCGGTCCAGCGTTCCTGGGCCTCTAGCGTCGGTTCAGCCCGAACGTAGCCATGCCCCCACATATACTCAAGCAACTTCGTACACCAGTTGACGCCGGTCTCGATGCCTCGCGGATAGTTCGTCGACGCCGATCCGCTCTGTGGTCCCGAGGGCATCAAAAAATTGGGGAACCCATAGACGAGCATGCCGAGAAATGTTGACGGCCCGTCCCTCCACTTGTCGCCTAGATTGGTGCCCCCGACGCCTTGAATGTCAATTTGGTCGAAGGCACCGGTTATCGCATCGAAGCCTGTCGCATAGACGATGAGGTCGAATTGGTAGTCGCCCTCGGTGGTGCGCAGCCCGGTTTCGGTTATCTCCTCTATCGGGGTCTCGCTGATGTCCACCAGGTGCACGTTGTCGCGGTTGTAGGCTTCGAAATAGTTTGTCTCCATCGGCACCCGCTGCACACCGAAGCCGTGATCTCGGGGGATCAGTTTCTCGGCGATGGCCGGGTCCTTCACCCGCCGGCGAATCCGGTCGGCAACGTACTCGGAGAACTCGGCATTCGCTTTCTCATCCGTGAAAATCTCTCGAAAGTTGCGCAGCCAGATCGCAAACCCTGAGCTGTCGTAGAGCTTGTCCCACAACGCGAGCCGCTCCTCGCGCGAGACTTCGTAAAAGCCGCGGCGGTCTGGCTCATGCTCGAAGCCTCCCGGTGTGCGGCCACACGTCTTAAAGATGGCGTCATAGCGCAGCCGTATGTCGGCCATCTCGGCCTCCGAGATAGGTCCATTGTTCAATGGAGCCGACCAGTTGGGCCGGCGCTGAAAGACGGTCAGATCCCCGACCTTGTCCGCGATCTCGGCAATGACCTGGATGCCGGTGGCGCCGGTGCCAATAACGGCGACCTTCTTCCCGGTCATCTCGACCGGTTCGTGCGGCCAGTAGAAGGTATGGAAAGAGCGGCCTTTGAATTTATCCATACCCTTGAATCGTGGCGGCGTGGGTATCGAAAGAAGCCCGACCGCCATCACGACGAACCGGCAGGTCAGCTGACGGCCATCGTTTAGTCTAAGCCGCCACCGGTCGTTGGTCTCGTCGAAGTGCAGGGCCTCGACCCTGCAGTTGAATTCCATGTATTTGCGCAGGTCGAACTTGTCCGCGACGTAATTCAGGTAGCGCAGGTTCTCAGGTTGACTGGAGAACCGCTCGTTCCAGTGCCATTCGTTCAGCAGTTCCTTAGAAAAGGAGTAGCCGTAGGTGTAGCTTTCCGAGTCGAACCGGGCTCCCGGATAACGGTTCCCGTACCAGGTCCCGCCAAGGTCACCCGCTGCATCGAGCACCCTGTGGTCCACCCCGAGGTCGGCTAATAGCTTGCTTTGATAGATTCCAGCTACTCCGGCGCCGATGACGATTACCTCGTGATCCAAACTAGTCCGGTCGATCATGTTCTGCTCCGCCAATTGCTCCTGAGCTGTCTGGTAACTTGTCCTGCGCGGTCAAGGACCGGTGAGTTACCGCGGTGCCGCCATGCTGGTTTCCTGCCCTGGCGGATGCTCCGCCGGCACCAACGGCTCCGGCTTCAGTTCCTTTAGTGCCGGCATTACCTCTTCGGCGAAAAGGCGCATGCTCTTTTCTGCCTCGGCCATTGGCATCGAGCCATACTTGAAGATGAACATGATCTCGTCAGTGCCGAATGCGTTGGCGAGCTGGGTTGCGCGGGCGATGGTCTCGTCTGGGGTGCCCCAGGGATGGCTCCGATAGAAGCCTTCCTTGAACGGTGAGGCATCCTTGCGCATCGCGTCCTGTTGCGCGCCGTATGCCTCGTAGCCCTTGATATTCTTCAAATGGGTGCCGAGCAGCTCATAATGACGCAGCGCCGAGTCGGCATACTCAACCATGTAGCGATGCGCGCCGGCGTCGGCCTTGCTGTAGCTTTCGGCGACGTAGGTCCACAACGCGAGCTTGGTGTGAGTTGGACCGTGCCCGGCGTCGCGGCTAGTTTGCGCATATCGGCGCATATTGGCGAGCGCTATATCGAGACTGGTGGTGGGGATAGTGAGCGGTCGCACGCCATGCTTCGCGATTATCTGCACGGTCTGCTCGGTACCACCTGCGCACCACAGGTTTAGGCTCAGATCGCGCTCCGGCTGGGGCCGCAGATGCAGTCCGCGGACCTGGTAGAACTCGCCGTCGAAATTGCACTGGCCGGTTGACAACAACTGTTTGAGCACCTGCAGGGATTCGTCAAATCGACCCCTGGCTTCGTTCTGATCTATGCTCAACCCGGCATATTCGCGGCGCCCGAGGCCCCGTCCGACGCCGCAGATCACGTTGCGGCCGGATCCGAGAAAGGCATCGAGCATGTTGACGTCTTCGGCGACGCGCACTGGATTGTGCCACGGCAGCACCACGACCATGGTTCCTAGATCCACGCGCTTGGTGATCCCGGCGATATAGGTGAGGTACTGCAACGGATTCGTCACCATCGTGTAGGGCGTGAAGTGATGCTCGATGGTCCACACGGAATCAAAACCCAAGTCGTCGGCCATACGGGCGATATTGAGTTCTTCGTGGAAAATCTCGCGATCGGACCGCGCTGCACGTTTGGGAACCGGCTTTCCCTGTTCTTCTGACTCGTAGCGATCCCAGTCGTTGTAGTTCTGATTAAAGATGGTTGCTCCGATCCGCATTGGTGTTCTCCTCACTGCGATTTGTCGGACCGCCTATCCGACAGCCACGTTGAACTCAGATAGATGAGCTTCGTTCTTCGCGCTCGCTCTGGCTTCGCCAAGCGTGTCGCGAACCAGGGTTTGCAGAAATCGTTCGATCCGGGCGGCGGGCTGATTGGCAATTTTCATCTGCACCAGCACGTAGCCAGTCGCCGCGATCAAGCGCGCGTCGTCCTCGGCGTCAGGATCGCGCTGACTCCCGGTTTCCATTCGCCAGCGCTTAATTGTGCGCGCAATCATGCCGACGATTTTCTCCTGAAACTTCAGATACTGGGGCCACACCTCGTCGCGCAGCGCCGTGCTCCATTCCAGTAGCACGCGTGTGTGGTCCGGATGGGTTTCGACAGCTTCAGCGAACGCGCGCGTGTGCTCAAGAATGATCTCCGGAGCAGGACGCTGCCGGTCGTGGATGTCTTCTGCCGTTGCGGTGAAGAACCGCGCCACCTCATCCAACACTGCGCTCACCAACGCCTGACGGGTGGGAAAGTAAAAGAACACCGCGGGTACAGAGACCTTGGCCTCGCGCGCGATTTCGGCATGACGGGCGGCGCCGATTCCACGACGCGCAAAAACGC
>DASXMJ010000163.1 GCA_036495685.1 Candidatus Binataceae bacterium
GCGCGAGTCTTGGCGGACGGTTCAGTTTCCCAGCGCAGAGAGGGGTCTAGGCGTTCTTCCCGATTCCCGGTTCGCACCGCCGACGACTCCGACCATCGCCTCTACTTTATCGCCAACGCGTTGGGCGGCGAGCCGACCCCACCCGGCACGTTCAGGGGCGCGGAGGTCAGAAAGAAATCGTAGCGTCCGTCCGCAGCGCAATCCTCGGCGAGCCCTTCGAGGTTCCACATCTCGCCGATTGGCATTCCGAAGAACGACAGCATGTGGAAATGCAGGAAGTCATCGCCTTCGCCCTTGGGCAGCGCTTCCAGCGCTGGGGAATCCGACGCAACCGCCGCCAGGTGATGGTCCCAAATCCAGCGCGCCATGCGGCTGGTGCCTTCGATGCCCGGCACCACCGTCTCGCGCGCGAGCTCGGCCTTGGTCTCCTCACTCGCGGAAAGGTAGAAGCTGGTCCATCCGATTCGAATCAGCAGAATATCAGCAGCCTGCAACTTGACCTTCTGCGCGGACAGGGTCGCCTCGAGGTCCTCGAGCGGAATCGATTCCGCCTGCGTGTAGCTGAGGCTCTTGCCGATGCGATCGTAGTGGCGCGCGATATCGGCGAGCACACCCCGTCCCGCGATACCGCGACGTGCCAGGTTGTCGATTCCCAATCGCGTGCCACCCCGGCCGGTTATTTCGCGATCTGGAATGCCGTTGTAGGCGCCGAGCATCGGGTGCTTGACGTGGCACAGAGCGTCCCACTGCGAGGATGCCTGCGGATAAAAGTTGTCCAGGTAATCATCGAGGACGAATTCCGCATTGGGGAAGATTTTCACCGTGTGGGTGTGCTTGCCGCGCGTGAAGAGCGGCGGGTCCGGAATATTGATCGGCAGGTTGAGCGCGAACACCTTGCCGCTGCGAATCGAGCCGGCGGCGGCGCGGACGCGCTCCGGGGAGAGCAGGTTTATGGTGCCGACTTCGTCGCTATCGCCAAAGACGCCCCACGCTGCTCCCTGGGGTGCGCCCGCTCGAATAGGCAACTCGTCGTAGCGCGGGAGCTTGGGTGCGGCCGGCGCAGGGGGACGCCGCACCGCCGGGTTCTTCGCGGACTTTTTCGAAGCGACCGCGCGCGCGGCCGATTTCAAGCGCGGTTTGGCCCTGGGGGCTTTCTTAACCGCCGATTTTTTAGATTTCGATTTCGCCACGAACTTTCCTCCTCATCGACGTAGCACTGCACTTCTCTTAGCAACTCGGACGCTAATCTCAAGGGACAGAAGTGAGCCTCAGTGGGCCTGGAGGCCCAGCTGGTGAGGGATCGAGAAACTACTTCGTAACGATACTCATATTGATATACCAGCACTGGCGTTCTTCCGTTTCGTGGCCAGGCATGTACACCACCGTGGAGAAGCCGTCTTGCACATCTTCATCCACGAGCGCGGTCTGAAACATCCGCTTGAATGGGTAGATCGCGACCCTCGCGTCTGGCACCGGACGATCGCCATATGCGTTGAATGTCGCGATGGTCTTCCAGAGCTTGCCCTCTCTGTCGTATGGTCCGAAGCGGTTATGAACCAGCCCTCCGAATCGATGTACAAAATGCGTTTCGGAATGATGACCTCGTCGGCGCCGAGCTTTTGCGACCAGGACTTGGGCTTGACGTTTGCTTCGACGATATAGGTCTCGCGCATCTCCCAGTCTTGCGGGCAGAGCTTCGGCTGAAGTTCCACGTGACCTTGGCCGATCACCAACGCCGGCCGCTACCGCGAGTCCCAAAGTCTTCATCGTGTGTTCTCCCGCGCGACGACGGCCCCCCGTCGTCGTTGTAAACCGGAAGCGGATGAGATGGACGGGGTGCCTCTACGTCTAGTGTCTAGGTTCACTAGACTAGTAGTGGTTCCGATCGCAAGCCGGACCCTGCCTGGAGGGGGCAAGAGAAGCGAAAACGAACTATCGGATCCGCTTGAAGGCTGCTTGTTTGATGCTCCAGACTGATGTTATCTTGGGCGTTCGGCTCCTTGCTCCATAGTGGGGCTTAATCCACAAGGAGGATTGGCGCAGTTGAGGCGCTACGAAACTATTTTTATCCTTCGGCCCGACCAGGGCGAATCACAGATCAAAGAGGCGATCCGGCGTTTCGAAGGTTTCGTCACCCAGGGCGGTGGCGAGTTGATCGAAACCGACGAATGGGGTTCGCGCGAGCTGGCCTACCGGATTAGAGGCGAACGGCGCGGCTACTACGTTCGCCTCGACTATGTTTCGGAGGGGGCGGTGATGAACGAGGTCGAGAGAAATTTGAAACTCTCGGACTCGGTGCTGCGCTTCCTGTCGGTGTTACTCGATACCAACGCTGAGCCGGCCAAGGTGCGCGAGGAGATCGAGGCGCGCAACCGCCGGATGGCCGAAGCGCGGGCGGCGGCGGAGGCCCGCGCCGCTGCGCTTGCAGCCCAGCGCGAACGAGCGTCGGAGGCGCCTGATGCCCCCGAAGAGCTGGGCGCCGAACACGAGGGCGAACTCGAGCCGGAGGGCGGCAACCGCCCGCAATGAGCTTTACCTCGCGCCAAGTCACCATCCGAAGAAAGAAAACGACTTGAGCACGGGCACTTTGCGCCCGAGTTTCTGAACTCAAGGAAACACCATGGCTGAAGATGACAGGACTGAACAATTCGGCGATCGTCCACGGGGTGACGACGCGGCGCGCGGAAGAGGGCCGCGCGGCGAAGGCGATCGCGGCGGTGAAGGACGGCCGGGAATGCGCCGTCGCTCGGGCGGACGACGAAAAGTCTGTCGCTTTTGTGCCGACAAAACCCTCAAGGTCGATTACAAAGACGTGCGGACCCTATCCAGCTTCATCACCGAAGGGGGAAAGATCGTGCCGAGCCGAACCTCCGGCAATTGCGCCAAACATCAGCGCCAGTTGGCGGTGGCGATCAAGCGTGCCCGGGTAATCGCGCTGCTTCCATTTTCGACCCTCGGGGTCTGAACGCAACGCGAGATGGGACGTAAGGTTGTCATTGGGAGCGTTCGCGCCGCTGCTCTGTCTGGTGGGTTCTTCCTCGCAGCCGGAGCAATTCCATTGTTTGGTGAGATCGCGATGCTGCTGGCCCCGGTACCGATCCTGATTTTCGCGGTGGACCGCGCCGGTGCAAATCTGCGCGCGCTGTGCAGTGTGCTCCTAGCCGCGCTTCTGGTTTCGGCGCTAAGCGCCACTTTTGCCGGAGCCAGCCTTGGATTGATGGTGGGCGGAAGGTACCTCGCTACCTTCGGCGTCGCGACGATTGTGATGACCTCGATGATCGGGCTCCAACGCCCGTTCGAAATGGTCTTGGTAGCGGCTGTCGGTGCGATGTGTACTGCGGCCGCGGTTGTCGCCGTGATCGCAGCCGGTGGCCCGGTACCACTCGTGAAGGCGGTGCAGAGCCTGCTCTCCGAAATGATGGTGCAGGGTCAGGAAGGGTATCGCTCCCTGGGAATACCCAATCCGATGCCCCCGCAAGCACAGGCGGCAGCGCTGGATTCGATGATTCGGATTCTTCCGGCGCTGGTCGCGATTTCGGCAGCGCTCTCGGTGATGTTCAATCTGCGAGTGTTCTGGCGGTGGACGGGCAAACAGCGTTTGTCCTACCCGCTGTTCGGTGACCTGCTGCGATGGTCGGCGCCCGAATGGCTGATTTGGGGACTGATCGCAAGTGGATTCGGGATGTTGGCTCCCATCGCCGCCGTCCGCGATATCGCGGTGAACGCATTCCTGTGCTTTGCGGTGGTTTACCTCTGCCAGGGACTCGCGATCATGGCTTTCTACTTTCAGGCGCTAGCGGTTCCCGCGGTGGTACGCGCGATCATCTACTTCGTGGTACTCGGATACCCTTTCGTTGCGGCGGTCGGCTACCCGTTTGCCGCGGTCGGATACTTTGTCGTTCCGGTGGTGGTGTGCCTCGCCGGCGTGTTCGATATGTGGATCGATTTTCGACGGCTCAAGCCGCCCAGCCAGGAGGCTGGTAACTACGGCGACTTTCTTTAAGGGTCAGGCTCATGAACGTGCAAGTGATTCTCAGCGAAGACGTGCCCAACCTGGGTCGAACCGGGGACGTGGTCAAGGTTCGTGCCGGCTTTGCGCGCAATTATCTGCTGCCGCGCCACCTGGCGGTGGAAGCCAACGAGAAGAACATCCGCGAGTTCGAGCACAACAAGCGTGTCTCGATGCTCAAGCGCGAACGCCAGAAAAGCCACGCGCTCACTCTCAAGGAAAAGGTCGAAGCACTCGCGCTGGTAATCAAGGCACGCGCGGGTGAAGAAGGGAAATTGTTCGGCTCAGTCACCAACATCGATATCGAACGCGCGTTGCGCGAAAAAGGATTCGACATCGAACGCCGAAAGATCCATCTGCCGGAGCCGCTCAAGCGACTTGGAGACTTCCAGGTTGCGATCAGGCTCGAAGCAGAAGTCGAAGCAAGCTTGAAGGTCGAGGTCGCGGCCGAATAAGGAATTGCCGGATATGATCAAACTCTACGACTTCCTGTCCTGCCCCTACGGTCAGAAGGTGCGCATAGTACTGGCCGAGAAGAGTCTCAACTATGACCTGGTATCGGTCGATCTCACCCAAAGCGACCAGCGCCGCCCGGAGTTCCTGAGACTCAACCCGTTCGGTCGCGTTCCGGTGTTGGTCGACGATGACACGGCCGTCTACGACTCGACGATGATCAACGAGTACCTTGAGGACGAATACCCCGAACCACCGGTCTTGCCGGTGGTGGGATCCAGTGCGCTGCGTTCTCGCGCGCGCATGTTCGAAGACTTCGCCGACACGTCCTTTACGCCCCAGGTCGGGCAGCTAATCGTCGAAGTGTCCAAGCAGGAAGCGGAGCGCGATCAGAATCGCCTGCAGCGGCTCCATCAGGGCGTCGAACGAGTGCTCGATTACCTTAACAACGAGCTCAAGGGACAGCAGTTTCTGGCGGGTGAATTTTCGGTCGCCGACGTCGCCTTCGCGCCACGCTTGCTGATTCTCAGCGAGGTCGGTATCGACGCCTCCGCCAATCGCGCGAACGTCGACGGATGGATCAGGCGGATGCTGGAACGCCCGAGCATTCAGGGCTTGCAGGGTGTCTCCGCCGATCCCAGCGCCCCCGGTTGATGATCGCGAAGCGGTGAAGTCCCCGGCCAGCACCGCGTATCGGACGCGCAGCGGATAAAAAACGACGAGCCGCTCGAGGGAAACGAGTGGCTCGTCGCGGGCTGATAGGAAAGCGGATCTGATGACGTGGTCTGGAGTTTACTCGATCCCCGATCGATCCTTAATAGCGCGAATCGCCAAAAAGGTCCTCATCGTCCCGGGTGCTGGGGCCTACCCCGGTCACGCGAAACAGGAGCTTGGCGGCAAAGAGCTTCTCCCCAATTCGCCCTTGAGGCTTCAGAAACCCACCGTGCCGGCGGCATCGGGGACAGGCGATGGTTCCGCTCAAAAGCCGAGCATTTTCGGCGGTTATTCGCAGATCGAAGGTCACTCCACATCCCGGATTCTGACACGTGGTCCGGTACACTATTCCGTGCCCGGTTGCTGCGCGAGATTCATGTTTTACAGCGGTTTGCATGTTTCCTCCCTCCCTTCATCATCGCGGAGGTTTTAGTTTCTTGTTGTTATGGACTCTCTAGCCAGCTTAGACGCTAAACTCGGAAAAATGTTTCACGCAATCACCGTGCCTCCCCGACGCCAACCGGCGCGATGCAGCAAAAATGCCCTAAAATCAACCTATCTTTGCCTCTGTCACCAGGATTGAACCCGAAATGCTGACCAGACGAGCCGGCGAATTGCGTCTTTTGAGGCACCGAAATACGAGAAATTGACACTCCGAAGAGACGGGAACCTTAATTTCTCACTGGTGGTCTCCAGGTTTGCGCTTTTGCTAGAAAGAGCCGGTCCTCCGCTGTTGATGCTTCCCGTCAGCCTGGTGGCGGACAGCTGGCGGCCCAGTGACGTAAGATGAGAACGCTCGCATTGGTCATGGCAGGGGGGCAGGGCACGCGGTTACACCCTTTGACCCGGGACCGCGCCAAGCCCGCGGTCCCGTTCGGCGGCAAGTATCGAATCATCGATTTTGTACTCTCGAGCCTGGTCAACTCCGGTATCTATGCGATCTACATTCTTGTCCAATGGCGTTCCCAGTCGCTGATCGAACATCTCAAGGACGGATGGCAGTTCGGCGGCATGCTGCCGGACCACTTCGTCATTCCGGTGCCTGCCCAGATGCGTCTGGGGGAGACCTGGTATCAGGGGACTGCCGACGCAATCTTTCAGAATCTCAACCTGATGAGTGACTTTGAGCCGGACCTGGTGGCGGTGTTCGGCGCGGACCACATCTACCGGATGGATATCCAGCAGATGATCAGATTCCACCTCGACCGCAAAGCTGCGGTTTCGGTCGCGACCCTCCCCGTGCCGGTCGAAGAGGCAGGCCAGTTCGGAGTACTGGAAGTGGATTCGGGACTGCGCGTGGTCGGGTTTCAGGAGAAGCCACAACGCGCGCCGTCACCCCTTCCCGGGGCGCCGGGAAAATGCCTCGCATCCATGGGCAACTACCTGTTCCACCCCGAAGTTTTGCGTCAGGCACTTATCGATGACTCGACGAGCGGCGGCAGTCGGCACGACTTTGGCCACGACTTGATTCCGTCACTGATCGACCGCGTGCCGGTCTATGCCTACAATTTCATGACCAACCGGATTCGTGGCGATTCCGAGGTCAATCTGAGTTACTGGCGCGATGTCGGAACGCTGGACGCCTATTTTGAGGCGAACATGGACCTGCGCGACGCGCAGCCGCATCTGGACCTGTACAATCCACACTGGCCGCTACGGACCGCTTACTACAATCAGCCGCCCGCGAAATTCGTCTTCGATGAAAACGGGCGCCGCGGACAGGCCTTGCACTCGGTAATTTCGGAGGGCTGCATCGTGTCGGGCGGCACGGTGCGCAACTCGGTGCTGGGCCGCGAGGTGTTCATACATTCGTACAGTCACGTTGAAGATTCGGTGGTGATGGACTATGCGGAAATAGGACGCCATGCCCGAATCCGCCGCGCAATCATCGACAAATATGTGTACGTGCCCGATGGCGAGGAGATTGGTTACGACCTCGAACGCGACCGGCAGCGCTTTTTCGTCACCGACTCGGGCCTGGTGGTGATTCCGAAAGGCCCCAAGCGCGAGCGCAGGCGGCTGTAGGCGAAACGAATTGTCCGACGCGATCGACTTTCAAGACTCATTTGCGCGGGGAGGTAAGTCCCCCCTCGACGACGCGGTCAGCGATACGGGTATTCCGGAGTTTCCGCGCAAGCGCGCGGAGCGCCGCTCGCAGCCGCTTGAACTGGATACCAAGAGCAAGCTGCTGTTCTGGATTTTTCGCGCAATCCTCGACGCTCTGAGCCTGATCCCGGACTTTATTTTGTACCCCCTCGGCGTGGTCTTCGGGGACTTGACCTATCGGCTGGATCGCCGGCACGTGCGCATCGGCCTGAAAAACCTGGAGATCGCCTTCCCCGAAAAGGGCGAGCGTGAGCGGCGCCGCATCCTGCGCGAGTCCTACGTCAACCTCGGCCGGTCGGGCGCCGAGTACGTCCGACTCGGGGGCTTCTTCTATCGGCGGCTCAAACGACGGGTCGCCTACCAGGGGCTCGCGCACTTCGCTCGCGCGCTCAGAAGCACGCCGGGAACCGGCGCGTTGGTACTGACCGCGCATTTTGGAAACTTCGAACTGTTGCTCGCCGCGCACGCGCTGCACGGCTACCAGATAAGCCTGGTCCATCATACGCAGCGCTTTCTCGCCGGCGATGCGCTGATGACGTTCGTGCGCGAACGCGCGGGGGTGGATATCATCCGCAAACACTCGGCGGCGCGCGCGGTACTGCGCGGCTTGAAGGAGGGAGACCTGGTAGGAATTCCCTACGACCAGAACGCCAAACGGAGCGAGGCGGTGTTTGTCCCCTTCTTCGGAGAGCCGGCAGCGACCGCAGGCGCGGTCACACGCCTGGCGATGATTT
Source organism: Candidatus Binataceae bacterium (assembly GCA_036495685.1). Classification (NCBI taxonomy): domain Bacteria; phylum Candidatus Binatota; class Binatia (SeqCode); order Binatales (SeqCode); family Binataceae (SeqCode); species Binataceae bacterium (SeqCode). Next base: position 8,017 of record DASXMJ010000163.1, read on the forward strand.
CGGCGGCGTCGGTGGTTCCGGTTTTTCTGGTACGCCAACCTGATCGTCGCCACCATCGCATCGCAATTCGTGAGGCCATTTCAGTTCAGCGCACCGGTGACACTGACGCCGACGTGCTGGAGAACTCGCGACGGTTCGTCAAGGCGGTCGAGGATGCCGTGCGAGCCCATCCCGAGCAGTTTCTCTGGACCCACCGCCGCTATCGAACTCGACCCCGCGACCTCCCACCGGTCTATCATTGGGAAGTTCGAAAACGTTACTTAGGCCGCGCGCTCGCGTCGCGTACCAGCCAGCGCTCGCAGCAAGAGCAGCACGGCTAGCGCTGCTACCCACGCTGCCGCGCCGCTGATCAGTGGTTGTCTTCCCCAGCCGGCGAGCCATCCCGGAAGCCCGTGGCGGGTGACCATCATCTTGGGCCAGAGCTTCGCCCCAACCACGAACCCGGCGTGAAGTCCGACCGAAAACCACACCGTACCGGTCAGAAGAAAAGCCTCGGCCAGCACGACTCCGAGCAGGAACAACCCAATCAAGGTCGGCAGCGCCGAGAGCGGGGCACTCAGCTGGGAAAAACTGAGGCCCAGAGTTCGCACTCCAGCGGTCAAATCCAGGGAGGGCGCATAAAAGCGAGCGGGGGCGCGCAGCAGGTGCGCAAGCGCGTAGATCGTTGAACTTACGATCAGCGCGCCGGTCGACCCGAAATCGCCCTGCATTCCCCCGAGCAGAAACGCGCGAAAGAAGGCTTCTTCGATGACTGCGATGACCACCGCCGACAAAGCATACTTCGGAAGCAACCGGGCCGCGTGGCCCGCGGACGGCAACCCTTCCATCACGCTCGCGACCAAAAAAAGCACAACCATGACTCCCAAAGCCACCAGGAGACCTCGCGCCGTGAAGGCAAAATTAGCGACCGGCCCCGCAAAGCCGGTGCGCAGCAGGGAAACCAGTTTGAGCTCTTGTGCCCAAAGGATCAGTACGAGAGCGAGCGCGATCATTACGACCCGATCGAAAATGCGCGGGAATGGAAAATGGAAGCCGAGCCGGGCAACTGCGACGGCGACGAACGGAGCGAGCACCACGGCTGTGGCCAATCCGGCCAGGAACGCGACAACCAATTTGGCGGTGAACGACTTCCGCATGATCAGAAGTGCTTCATCGTTTCATCGGGTCGGCTTGCGGCTCCAGAGATATCTCTACCGGGCACGCATGTGCCGGGGCGTTGACGATCTGCATTACCGCAGCCGCAACGTCCTCGGCGCGCAACATCGCACCGCGATTCAACCGTTTGTTGTCTGGAATCAATCCGGTGTCGACCAGACCGGGTACGATAGCTGCCACTTTGATTCCGTGATGACGGAGATCGGCGAAGGCAGCTTTGGTGAAGGCCAACAGGCCCGCCTTGGCTGCCGCGTACACCGCTTCCCCCGGCGCCGTTAGGCGGCCGGCGTTGGAAGCGATGTTCACAATGGTGCCGGTTCCGCGCTCGGCCATTTGGATGGCCGCCAGGCGCGCGAGCGCGATCGGCGCGCGCAGGTTGATGGCCAGGATTTGATCGAGGTCGTCTTCGCGCAGCTTCGGCAGGGGCGTGCGGGCAGGAGCCCATCCGGCGTTGTTGACCAGCACATCGATACGTCCGTGAAGATCGAGCGCCGCCTCGAACAGGGCGGCCGGCGCCTCTGCCTGCGCGAGGTCGAGCAGCACGATCAGTGACCGCTCGGGCGACAGTCCGGTCGCACTGCGAGTTTGCTCGAGTTGCACACGGGTGCGCGCAGCCAGGCACACCGAGAAACCGGCACCCGCCAGGGCAATCGCGCAGGCTCGTCCGATTCCGCGGCCGGCTCCGGTAACGATTGCGACCGGGTGGGAATTATCGGTGGTCATCAAGCTAGCCGCGGGGTCCTTGCGCTTGCGAACCGCCCGCTACTCGCACAGACTGCTTACCATAAGTTCCTTTCTCTGTCGGGAGCGCAAGGCGAACACCCCGACTGCACTTGGCACGTGGGGGGCTGATGGTATCGAGATGAATCCGCAGGTCTTTCGCGAATACGACATTCGAGGTGTGGTTGAGGATGATTTCGATGATGCGTTCGTGTCCGACCTCGGGCGCGCCTACGCGACGGTCCTTCACCGGGCGGGAAAAAGAAACATAACCCTAGGACGCGATTGCCGACTGTCGTCGCCTGCATTGCGGGCGCGATTGCTCGAGGGTCTCCTGGAATCGGGTATCAATGTTATCGATATCGGGGTCGTTCCGACTCCGCTGCTCTATTTTTCGGTTTTGCACTGGCAGATGGATGGCGGCGTCATGATAACCGGCAGCCACAATGCCGCCGAGTATAACGGTTTCAAGCTCGGTGTGGGTCCGACCACGATCTTTGGAGAGGAGATTCAAAACGTCCGGAGGATCGTCGAAAAGCGAGATTTTCAGGCTGGTGGAACGCCGGGCAAGCTCACCGAGAAACCCATCGTGCCCGAATACGGGGAGTTCATTCTTTCCCAGTTTAAGCTGCGGAAGGGCATGAAGGTTGCGGTCGACGGAGGAAACGGGTGCGGGGGCGTGATCGCGGTGCCACTGATGAAACAACTCGGAGTGGAGGTCATCGAACTATTCATCGAGATGGACGGCCGCTTCCCCAATCACCATCCCGACCCGACCGTCGAGGCCAACATGCGGCACCTGCAAGGGGCGGTTACCGAGCACGGCGCGGAACTTGGAATTGCGTACGACGGAGACGCGGACCGGATCGGCGCAATCGACGAGAACGGCAGGATCGTGTGGGGCGATGAGCTCATGGTTATTTTCTCCCGCTCGATTCTGAAGGAGCGTACCGGCGCCGCGATTATCGGCGACGTGAAATGCTCACAGCGCATGTATGACGATATCGCCAAGCGAGGCGGCCGTCCGATCATGTGGAAAACCGGGCATTCGTTGATAAAGAGCAAGCTCAGGGAAGAGCACGCGGCGCTTGCCGGCGAGATGAGCGGGCACATGTTCTTTGCGGATCGCTATCTCGGTTTCGACGACGCCATCTACGCATCCTTCCGTCTGCTCGAAATCGTGAGCAACGAGCAGCTTGGCTTGGGCGCGTTGCTCGCGGACCTGCCGCGCAGCACTTTCACGCCCGAAATACGGCTCGACTGTCCCGACGATCGCAAATTTGAAGTCGTCCGCCGGGCGGCCGAATTCTTTCGCAAAAATTACCGGGTCATCGATATCGACGGCGTGCGGGTCAGATTCGACGATGGATGGGGTCTGGTGCGGGCCTCGAACACCCAGCCCGCGCTGGTGATGCGATTCGAAGCCAACAGCGTGAAGCGGCTTGAGGAGATCCGATCACTGTTCGAGACGAAGCTCAAAGAGCTGGGCGCGATCTAGCCGATCATGACGTCGCAGCGGCGGATCGCCGGGCTTTCCGCGCTGATAATCGCGGGCGGTAGCGGGACCCGATTCTGGCCCGCTAGCCGCGCGTCGCATCCCAAGCCTCTGTTCTCGGTCGACGGAAAACGAACGCTGCTCGCGCGTACGGTGCTGCGCCTGCAAACGCTGGCTTCGCCATCCCGCATCTTTGTGCTGGCCGCGGCTTCGCATGCAGCCGCATTCCGCCGCGCGCTCAGAGGGCTGATTCCTCCAACCAATCTGATTATCGAACCGGCCGCGCGCGGAACCGCAGTCGCAATCGCATACGGTGCCGCGGTCATCGAGCGCCGCGCCGGGCAGGGGGTCATCGCGGTGCTCCCCGCCGACCATCTGATCGAGCCGGCCGCGCAATTTCGAGCCACTCTCTCCGCGGCCGCCGGGCTGGCGGCGGGTAACCAATCGATCGTTGTTATCGGCGTTCCCCCGAGCCATCCGGAACCGGGATTCGGCTATCTGAAGGTCGGCCATGCGCGAGGCCGCGGGTTTGTGGTGGAGAGGTTCGTCGAGAAGCCTGCCCTTGCGATCGCCCGCCGGATGGTTCGCTCGGGGAAATATCTGTGGAATGCGGGAATGTTTGTGTTTTCGACCAATACGCTGGACGCCGAATTGCGCCGAATTGTGCCGTCCCTGCGCCGCTCCGTGCGGCGGCTGGTCAGTATGCCCGCAAAGGGCGTGGCGCGCGGTTACCTGCGGCTCGCCTTCGATTCTTTCGATCGCGAGGTGGTTGAAAAGAGCAAACAGGTTCTCGGCGTGCGAGCGCGATTCGCGTGGCACGACGTGGGCTCTTGGGAAGGATTGCGTCATGCGATCGGCGGCCAGGGAGGAAAGATTCTGCGCGGCAACATTATCGCGCTCGACTCGGATCGCGTGGTCGCTCACGCCGGGAAACGCTTGATGGTGCTGTTTGGCGCCCATGACATCGTGGCAATCGACACCGACGATGCCGTCCTGGTGGCGCATCGCTCCAGGTCGCAGGACCTGCGCCGCGTCAGCGAAGAACTCTCCCGCCGCGGTTTGCACAAGTACCTGTAGGACCGTGACACCCCCATTTGCGAAAGTCTTTCAGCTTCGACCTCGAGTGGAGGGGCTTCGGGGCGACTGAGCCCGAGAGACTAAAGAGGATGTGTCGTTCAACCTCTTGAGCGGTAGCCGACCTCGGAGCGCACACGAGGTGCGGTTTTCCGCGCAAGGTTGCCGCAGGCGACAGAGTGAGAATTCGCGCATGGCATCTCGATACGAGGCAGAAAGGTTGAAGAGGTCGCCGCGACGGCCGGACCGGCCCAGGCACTGGCAGCATTGGGTTCCGGCCGGGCCTCCCTGCCCCTGAATTCGCAATTTCCGCGGTTTTAGTCGAGCGCCTGCGGATCGCACTTGAGCGCGAGCGCGCGCAACTGATTTTGCGCTTCACCATCGGCGATCGCGATCGCCAGGAGCTTCTCGGCTGTCGCCGAGTCAATTCCTTCCCACACCCTGGAAGCTCTCTGAATTCCACTGACGACCGTGCCCAACATCGCAAGGTCATGGTTGAGGCGTTCCCAGTTGTTGGATCCCTCGTGTGGTTTGGACTCGGGCGGGCGCGGCCACATCTGGCGCTCGGCCAGCAGGCTTCGCAGGACCTTAAAGCCTTCGCTCTGTTGAGCCGCGATGCGTTCGAGGCCGGTCCTGATCGTTCCATAGGGACACATAGCCGCGTGACGCGCGAGCCCATCTATCAAAGCTTCCTTGCGGCCCGCCAGCTCGGCCAGCTGGGCCAAAGCGGTCTTGTCTGAAGAAGGTAGAAACCTGTCAAAAAATCCCATCGCCGATGCCATCTTCCCCCACCTACTTGCCGCATCACCTAAGGCATCAAACGCTCCACTAAGGCATCAAACGCTCCACCAGAGGCGCGGCCAGTTGCGGCTATTACCTATCGGTATCGCGACTATGCCTGTCAAGCCATGCCCGCAGCAGCGCCGGCCCCTCGGTCTCTGGTGGTTCCTGCGGAGCGATCGTTGAGCGTACCAGAAACGATTCGCGCGCGAAGAATCCGCGAGTGTGAAAGGAGTCATCCAGCTTGAGCACGCTGTAATCGAAGTAATGAACCAGCTCGTGCATCAGCGTGCGCACAAAAGTCCGCGGTTTTACCACCTCGCGCCGCTCCGCGGTGCGCATCCAGAGCACGATCCGGGGTAGCGTCCGCTTGCGCGGATCCGACGGATAGAAGAGTCCGTGAAGTTCCCCCCGTGTATTCTTAGGGCGCACCTCGCGTACATCGACAGCCACGTCCGGTACACCCGCTAGGCGGCAGATCTCGCATGCAACTGCTCGTACCGCATGTTCGGTGTCGCTCGGATTGCCTTTTGCTAGAGCGCGCGTCAAGCCGGCGACCGATTTGCCCGCGGCAGCATCGGGAACAAATTGATACCGAGTGATCGAGTCGCTCTCCAGATAACAACGCTGTGCATGCGGGGGAAGACGATAGAAAAAGGCGGGCAGCTTGTCTGATGGTGGTCCCGCTTTAGGGCTGGTGGGCATTTGAACGAGTGGTCACGGCCCTTTGAGAGCTTCATCCACTTTCATATCATCGGTGGCGGATCATCAGGAAAGGCCGCGTCATATGGAAATCAAGACGGTCGCGATCATCAAGCCGGCTGACGAGGTGAATGTGATCGTCGGGCAGGCGCACTTCATCAAGACGGTTGAAGATTTGTACGAGACGTTAGTGCAGGCGGTCCCGGGCATCCAGTTCGGCCTGGCCTTCGCGGAGGCATCGGGTCCGTGCTTGATTCGCCATCTCGGCAGCGACCGGAAGCTTGAGCAAGCCGCAATCGAGGCGGTCTCTGCGATCGCAGCGGGTCACGTCTTCGTGATCATGCTCGGCAACGCCTTCCCCGTGAACGTGCTGAATCAAATCAAGGCGGTGAGCGAGGTGTGCACGGTCTTCTGCGCCAGCGCCAATCCTCTGCGCGTGGTGGTCGCCGAGGAGGTCGGAGCGCGGGGAGTTATCGGGGTTATCGACGGCAGCTCGCCTGCCGGAGTCGAGGGCGAACCAGAGCAACAGGAGCGTCACGCGATGCTGCGCCGCTTCGGCTACAAGAAATAATCTTTCAGCGGACAGCCGAAATGCCCGATTCCTACACATGTCTGGAAGCGAAAATATTCTCGGCGAGCGGCTCTCTTTTCCGTTATGATTTGAAGCACCAGATTGGGAGATGGCCAGTGGTGACAAGGGGCGGGGAAGGGGCGGCCGGCCGAAACGCGGATCGCGAATCGGTGGATGGCGGCTAGCTACGATTGCGGGCACGGCCTTCCTGCTCCTGTGCTTTGCCGCGGGTTTCTACCTCGCCCAGCTTTACGGCGAGATTTCCGAACTCATCGAGCAGCGGCGGGCAGCTCTCAGCTCGGCTATCTACTCCGCTCCCACCGTCATCAGGTGTGTCGATGAGACGGAGACCGTTGGCCTGCTAGACCGGCTGGACCACCTGAGCTATTTGCAGGTCGCAGTCGCGGATGCGCCTGGCGAATATTCGCGAGGGCGCGACGCGATGACGATCTATGTCCGCGGCTTCAAGGTCGGGCAGAACGACTACGCGCCCTCGGTCATAAAACTCAGGTTCGATGGGGACCGAGTTACTGCGATCGCCGATTCTTTCGGAGTCCCCAGGCGCAGCGCGATGCTCGAACCGGAAGTGGTTGGGCGCTTGCTGGCGGGCGCTCCGGCCGAACGGGTCGATGTCGCCCTGGGCGATCTCAAGCCCTACCTCGTACGAGGTCTGATCGCGACCGAAGACCGCTGGTTCTATTACCACCCTGGGCTCGATCCGATTCGCGTCATCGAAGCCGCGCTGGTTGACTTGCGGTCCCACCGACTGTCCCAGGGCGCCAGCACCATCACCCAGCAATTGGCCCGCACCTTCCTGGATCGATTCGATCGAAGCTTCGGCCGCAAATTTCGTGAGCTGACGGTCGCGATAGTGCTGGAGATTCGCCTCAGCAAGAACGAAATTCTCGAACGTTACATCAGCGACGTGCCGATGGGTGCGTATAGCGGTACACCGATCGAAGGCATGCCGCAGGCCTCTCGCTATATTTTCAACAAGGACCTGCGCCAGGTGACGCCCGCCGAGGCGGCGACCCTTATCGGGATGATCCAGGCGCCCACCCTGTATGATCCTCGGCGTCATCCCCAGGCGTGCCGCGCAAGGCGCGACACGGTGCTTGCGGTGATGAAGCGCGACGGTGTGATCGACGAGGTCGCATATCGCGCCGCGATCGCGTCGCCCATCGACGTGACGCAGCCGCCTGGGCTTCGCCGCGCGCCCTACTTCACCGACTACGTCGCCAGCTTCGTCGAGAAGATTCCCGGGCTGCATGGACGCCTCGAAGGCTTAAAGGTGTACACGACTCTCGATCCTAAGATGCAGGCCGACGCCGCCGGTGCGGTAACCGAGAATCTCGAACAACTTGAAAAGCGTCATCCACATCTGCGCCGCGCGCGCGCCAGGGACCAGCTTGAAAGCGCGGTGGTGGTGCTCGATGCGGAGACCGGGGCGATTCGTGCAATGGTCGGCGGGCGCGACTATTCATCCAGTCAATTCAATCGCGCCGCCATGGCCGAGCGACAGCCGGGCTCCGCTTTCAAGCCGATTGTCTACCTGGCTGCGCTCGATCCGGAACGATCGCCGTTAAGCTCTCCGATGACACTGGCCTCCACCCTTCCCGATCATCCGATGTCCTTCGGCGGGTGGACGCCAGTGAACTACGAGCGCACGTACCAGGGTCAGGTCACGGTGGTTGAAGCCTTGTTCGAATCGCTCAACGTGCCGACCGCCTGGGTTGGCAGCCAGCTGGGGGCGGCGAAGATTGTCCAGACCGCGCACGAGCTTGGAATAGGCGGAAATTTGCCGGCCGTGCTGCCAATCTCGATCGGCGCGGACGAGACCACGTTGCTCGAGCTAACCGGCGCCTACCAGGTGTTCGCGAGCGGTGGCTTGCAGGATCCGCCGTATGCGGTCGAATCGGTGGTCGACAAATCCGGGCATCTCATTTACCACCACGATGACGAGGAAAAGCGCGTTATCAATCCCTCGGTTGCCTTCCTCATAACAGGTGCGCTCAAGCAGGTGCTGCGATATGGCACCGGCGCGGCGGCGACCCGCATGGGGCTAGATTTTCCTGCCGCCGGCAAGACTGGAACGACGCAGGATTACCGCGATGGGTACTTCATCGGGTACACGCCCGAGCTGGTGTGCGGGGTATGGGTGGGATTCGACGCGCCGCAGAGTCTTGGTATGCCGGGCGCGCAGGCCGCCCTGCCGGCGTGGGTTTCGTTCATGAACGATGCCGTAGCGACGGATTCTCCGGATTTCCCCGAACCGTCGGGAATCGTATATGCGACTATCGATCCGCAAAGCGGAGGGCTTGCCACGCCATACTGTCCGCGTGCGATGGCTCTGCCGTTTCTGATCGGCACCGCACCGACCGGTATTTGTCCGCTGCACGCCGGCCTCATCGCCTCGGCTCCTCCAGCTCCGGGGCCGGCCACAGGGGCGGCGTCGCCGGCCGTTGCGGAGCCCGAACCTAGCGCCTCACCCAGCCCATCGTCCGAGAGCGTGATCGGAGCGGTCGCCGGATTCTTCGGCCGGCTTTTTCACTGAACCCGTACGGACGGTGTGCCTGGCCTGCGCTTTGACTGGCTGCGCCAAACTCGATGGCCGCTGCAGCCGCGTTCTCACTCGGAAGGCGAACTGAAGCGAGAAAATCGGGCACACCGGTCATGGGTGCAGGTAGCGCTGCTATCTTAGGTGCAGGGGGCGCCAGCGCCCACCTTTTGGAGGGCTGAGTCTTCCGCCGCCGACGGAAGGAAAATCGTTGGTTTGACTACTGCTTCGGATCTTCGTCATCGGACTCGTCGGCAGGTGCGGACCATTGCGAGGTTGACTCGGCTTCCGCCCCCAGCGGCGAAGGCGCGAGGCGGCGGGCGATAATGATGAATGCCGAGTGTGCGACCATCCGGTTCAGCGGTCGCACACTGAGTCCCTTGACCTGCCAATGGCGCAGCAGCGTCTCGAAGCTCTCGATTTGTCCGAACTCGGTATGTGCCTGAAGCGCGTCGACCGTGTCTTTCAACTGCAGTGCGGTGGGGACATAGCCAACCAGCACTCCGCCCGGGCGGAGTGCGCGCGCCGCCACTTCCAGGGCACGGCCCGGTTCCGGCAAATCCAGGAACATTCGATCCGCCGCGCTCTCATCGAAACCCTCGTACAGGTCGCGGCGTTTGAGGGTCCAGGTGGGCGCTGCGCCGAAGAATGTAGCGACGTTGCGTTGCGCAAGATCCGCGAAATCGTCGCGAATCTCGTAGGAGACCAGTCGCCCGTGCGGGCCGATCGCGCGGAGTAGCGCGATCGTGAGCGCGCCCGCGCCGACGCCTCCCTCGATGACCGTTGCGCCCGGGAATACGTCGCCCCAAATGATCAGCGGACCCGTGTCCTTCGGATAAATGACCTGTGCGGTGCGCGGCAGGTGCGGCACCAGGTCGGCGTAAGTCGGTCTCAGGACCAGGAAGATTTCACCGCTGGAAAACTTGATGCGCGATCCTTCCTCGATTCCGATCAGCGTATCCGCCATTAGCTCGCCGCGGATCAGCAGTTTCTGACCCGGTTTAAGGACCTTCAGGTAACGCCGGCCCTTGCGATCGATGAAGATCACAGCGTCATTGGGTTTCAAACGAGAATCCACAGGTCATCTACCGATAGACGCATGCGGTGGTGTGTGCAACGCGGCTCAACCCTATTGACTGCGGATGAGTGTGGCGCCTAGGCTTTTGGCCGCGCCCGGTCCGAGTATCGAACGACGGCTGGGCGATTTTGCATGCCGCTGAAAAGTGGTTAGATTCCCTCATGCCGAGGCGAATGCCCGGCAGATCCGTTTTATCGGCACAAATTCGGCACGGAACAGGGTTGACAATGGCAGAGAAGAAGGCAAAGACCGCGGAAAAAGGCGGCGAACTGCAGAACAAGCACATGTGTCCCAGCTGCGGGGCGGAGAGCAAGGTAACCAAGTTCGCTGGTTTCGGGCGCAAGGGTTTCTACCTGGTGTGCGAAAAGGCGTGTGGCTACGTCGGCCGAACGCGTTGAGCATTCCGGGAGTGATGTGATGGGTAGAACGCGGAAAAGCAAGACTTCCAAGCGCGACCGGTACGCTAGTTTCGGGGATATGGCAGAGGAAGCCGATGAAGATGCGGATCTTCCCAAGGACGAGGCCGGACGACGCAAGATAAAGCGCCAGTACGCCGAGTTGCTCGGTATCCGCATCGAAAAACTCCGCGGCCGTATTCTCAATCGCGAGCGTATCAACAAAACCATCGAGGGCATTTACTTCATCTGTAGCAATTGTCTAAAGGTGTGCCATTCGCTCGACGATGGGCTGACCGAGGATCCCGACAATCAGAACAACCAGTGCGGCGCGTGCAGTAAGGCGAAGTCCGTCCCGACCCCTCCCGCGGCGGCGCCTAAACCGGCGGCCTCGAGCCGCAGCCCGCGCCGCAAGCGCGCCGCGGCGAGCTGAACGGAACCAGGGTTGTGCCGGCGGGGGCGAGAAGCTAAACAGGGCCGATGTCTCTGCAACTGATTCCTCCCGACATCAATCTAGATTTCGTCGGGAAGCGCCATTTCTTCGTGATTCTGTCGACCGCGATCAACCTCGCGGCGATCCTTCTTCTCATCTTCAAGGGACTGAACTACGGTGTCGATTTCATCGGCGGCAGCGTGGTGCAGGTGCAGTTCACCAACGCCACCAATGCGGAGACGATTCGGCGGTCGCTGGCGCCGCTCGATCTAGGTGAAATAACCGTCCAGGACTTCGGCTCCGCCGGCCATTCCTATCTGTTGCGCTTCGAGAAGGTCAAAAACATCGCGGGCCTGGGGCCTACGCTGGAAGCAGAACTGGCCAAGAGCTTCGGGGCCAACGGCGCGAAAGTGGTCAGAGTGGAGAGCGTAGGGGCCAAGGTGGGTAGTGACCTGCGGCGCAAGGGATTTCTGGCCGTCATCGTAGCTACCATCTTCATGGGAATATTCATCGCGATCCAGTTTCGCCACGTGAGTTGGAGTTTCGGCACCGGAGCAGTAATCGCGCTGATTCACGATGTGTTGGTGGTGACGGGGGCGCTGGTTATCGCGCAGCTCCAGTTCGACCTGACTACGCTGGCAGCGCTGCTCACGGTCATCGGCTATTCCGTGCACGACACGATTATCGTGTCAGATCGAATTCGTGAAGATGCGGCCAAGCGGCGGCGCGAGCCAATCGCGACGATCATGAACCGCGCAATCAATGAGACTCTGTCGCGAACCATCCTGACTTCGGGTACCGCGATCATGGTGCTCATCGCGCTGCTCGTGTTCGGGGGGCCCATCCTGCGGCCGTCCGCCTTCACCCTGCTGGTAGGATTCATTACGGGCACCTATTCGTCGGTCTATATCGCAGGCCCGGTCGTGCTGTTCTGGGAGGGCCGCGGCAAGCGCGGCGGTTCCCCCTCCGCACGCGCCGCATAGCACAACCGCATCATCCGCCGTGGCAGTATCCATCAAGACCGGCCGCGGCGATTATTTGCTCAAGACTGGAGCGCCCGACCAACGCGATGCAGAAGTAATCTTGTTGACGCTGGTGCTGGAGCGGCGCGATGGAATCGAGCGAGTGGCGTTTCGGTGCCGGCTTGCGGCCGGACTCGTCGACCCCACGACCGATAGCGAGGCTATCATGAGCCGACTCGCGCCCTGGCTCGAACGCGAGTTCGAAATGACGCGGGAGAGCGCGCTCAAAACAATTCGCAGCGAACACCGCATGTTGGAGATCAGCTTCAATGCCTCCAATCGCGGGCCCTTCTGACCCACCGCCCCGAGGGTTGAGAACACGACTTCCAAAGCTGCCGCAAAGAGGCGGGAAAGAAGGCGTCCGCGGTTGTGGCTGACCGGCTCTGCCCGTTCGCTCGCGCTGTGGCGCGGGGCGTGCCGGAGGAACACGCGGGAAGCCTGGCGCGGGAACGGTCGGGGTGGCGGCTTTGCCCGCCAGGCAGAGCGAACCGGAAAAATCGACCACGTCATGTACTGGAGATCTGCTCTCCCGCGGTTTCACACTCCCCGAGCCCATGGTCTTCCGTGCCCGCTGCTATCTTGATTAAAAAAAGACAGAAGGCGCGAGCCTCTCCGCCCAGCAAGGGCCATGATTGAAGCAATCCTGTGGGACAACGATGGTGTTCTCGTCGACACCGAGGAGATGTTCTTCCTGGCCACTCGCGACACGTTGGCGGGAGCGGGCGTAGATCTAACCCGCGAACAGTACATCGAGTTTGCGCTAACTAGTGGACGCAGCGCATTTGACCTGCTTGAAGCCTCAGGATGGAGTGCCGACCAAATCCTGAGACTTCGCGGCGAACGCGACCTCGCCTATGCCGCGATGTTATGCGCCGGTTGCGTCGCGATGGACGGTGTCATCGAGACTCTGGTGCGTCTCAAAGGGAAGGCTCGTATGGCGATCGTGACGACTTCGCTCCGCAAGCACTTTGATCTCGCGCATCGTGGAAGCGGAGTGCGGGAGTATTTCGACTTGATTCTCGCGCGCGAGGACTACCGTCAATCGAAACCGCATCCGGAACCTTATCTGACCGCCCTTGATCGTCTGTCGGTGGCCACCGACCGTAGCATCGCGGTCGAAGACTCCGCGCGTGGGCTCCAATCGGCGCTCGCCGCCGGGCTGCGATGCGTGGTGGTGCCGAATCGCTTCACCAAGGGTTCTCAGTTCAGCGGTGCGATCGCGGTGCTCGACGACGTGAGGGCGCTGCCAGCGTTGGTGGAGTCGTTGTAGTCGTCGTTCGTGCTAGGCCGGAGACAAATGTTCTGGCGCATTTACTTTCACTCTTCATCTCACGACCGGTCGAGGAGTTGACGTTGTCACGGTGGTTGGAGGCTCCGCGGATGTGCTGCTGGCATGAGCATGGGCGAGGACAAACGAAAGGGGCGAAGGGCCGATGAGCGAGCAGCCCAAGGAATTCATCCGCGCCCCAGGTAAGGAGTGGGGAATGCTGGCGAGGTTTCTCCGCAAGAGCGCGCCGTTGCCTCCGAATAGGGACACTGCGCGATGAAGTTCTTTCGCATGGTCTATCGCAATCTCACCCGCAATCGGCGGCGCACCCTGCTCACTATCCTGTCGATCGCAGTTTCGATGTTCATTTTCGCGGCCTTATTCACCTTGCCGAGTTTCGTCGATCGGATGCTTGCCGCGAGCGCGACCAACCCACGCCTGGTGTGTCATGGAAAAGCCGGCCTCGGCTACTCGCTGCCGGAGTTATACGGCAGGCGAATCGCGGCGATTCCGCACGTGGTTGGCGTGGACCTGTGGAACTGGTTCGGCGGCATTTATCATCTCCCCTCGGATCAGTTTCCCAACCTCGCGACCGAACCTAACCAGACCGAGACGGTGTGGCCGGATTGGCGCGTGTCACGGGAAAGCATCGATGCATTTCAGCACGAGCGTATGGCAGCGCTGGTCGGTCTCTCCACCATGCAACGCTTCGGGTTCCACCTGGGCCAGCAGATCATGCTGCACGATTCGGTTTATGGCCGGAACCTGCAGTTCAAAATCGTGGGAACGCTGGGCAAGGGCACGCTGCCCACGATGCTGATCTTTCGCCGCGACTATCTGCAGCAGGCCATCGGGCAGACCGGGAGAGCGGATTTTATCTGGATTCGGGTGGACCGGCTGGAATCCATACCCCAGGTCATCCAGGCGGTCGACAGCCAGTTTGCCAATTCCAGCGATCCCACCGCCACCGAATCGGAGGAGAGTTTCCAGGCTGGATTTATCCAGTCGCTCCGCACGATAATTCGACTGGCGGAGGTTCTCTCAATTATCGTTTTGTTCAGTATCAGCCTGGTCGCGGCGAACACCGCCGCGATGTCGGTACGTGAGCGGCGGGTTGAATTTGCGGTGATGCGATCGATCGGCTTCACCGCGCCCCGGGTAGTAATGCTGCTCAGCGCCGAAGGCGCTCTCACCGGCGCGATCGGGGGCGCGATCGGCGCGGGAGTGGCATGGGTCATTCTGCACCTGCTGCCGCTCAGTGGAGATTTGTTTGGCAGCCTCGGGACGATCACCATGCCGGCACGTGTGCCGGTTGCCGCGATCGTGCTGTCGACCATAATCGGAATCTCGAGCGGCCTGGTGCCCGCCAGGCTCGCGATGCGGCGCAAGGTGGTCGATGAATTGCGCGCGATTGTTTGATCACAGGATTTGCCGCGCGCCCGCTTTGTGATGAGATCAGGGCATGGTGCCCGACATCGAGATTCGACCGGCCCAGGTAAGCGATATACCGGAGGTGGCGCGGCTGGTTGCGGCGCTCGCGGCCTATGAAGAAGCGCTCGACGAACGCGCCCGTTACGATTGGGATGAGATTCGCGATGCTCCCAACTGGCTGCGCACGGTACTAAGCCGCGACCACCACGCGGTGTGGGTCGCGGACAGTGGTAACGGACGGTTGGTTGGCCATCTGTGGGTCCGGCTCTATCGTCGGCGCGAGGGCGGTGTCCCTCTGCTCAGCGGCTATATCAGCCAGGCTTTTCTCGAGGAGGTGTGGCGAGGAAAAGGACTAATGAAACTGATGCTCGAGGATGCCTACCAATGGTTTCGAGCGCAGAACGTAGCGGTTGTCACGCTGAGCGTGCTGCATCGCAACTGGCTTGGGGCGACGGCGTGGCATCGGCTCGGCTTCGCCGATTGGCGTGAAGAGCGCCGCCTTGAACTCAAACCGAGGCGCTCGTAGCCATTCCTGACCAACCGGTAAGTGACCCGAATTAGCCTTGACAATCAAGGAGAATCCCTTTAGTGGACTTCATGGGTCCAGTATTCCGTCTCGTTGACAGCTGGACGGGGATGTCTATACTGGACTGTAGGAGTCCACTAATTTTCGGGTTCGCCTGGAAGTGGATGGATGCCTGTCCAGCGAGCGGAAGATAAAGATGCTTAAGACGCCGGTTTACATGGACAATCACGCGACGACGCCGTGCGACCCGCGTGTGCTCGACGCGATGTTGCCTTATTTCACGACCAAATTTGGCAACTCCGCAAGCCGCAATCATAGTTTCGGCTGGGAAGCCGAAGAGGCGGTCGGCAAAGCGCGCGATCAAATCGCGGGCATCATCAACGCCAAGTCCAGAGAAATCATCTTTACCAGCGGCGCGACCGAGTCCGACAACCTTGCAATCAAGGGTGTCATCGAATTCTACAAGGACAAGGGCAACCACGTCATCACCTGTGTCACCGAGCATAAGGCCGTGCTCGATTCGTGCCGCGCCCTCGAACGGGGGGGCAAGGCGAACGTGACGTACCTGCCGGTCGACAAGTACGGGATGGTCGATCCGGACGCGGTGCGCAAGGCCATCACTGACAAGACCGTGCTGATCTCGATCATGTACGCAAACAACGAGATCGGCACGATTCATCCAATCCGCGAGATCGGCAAGATCGCCAAGGAGAGGGAAATCATCTTCCACTGCGATGCGGTCCAGGCGGTCGGCAAGATTCCGGTGGACGTGGAAAAGGACGGCATCGATCTGCTCGCGATGAGTGGTCACAAAATCTACGGTCCCAAGGGCGTCGGCGCGCTTTACGTACGCTCGAAGGGACCGCGCGTGCGGCTGACCCCGATCATCGACGGCGGCGGTCACGAGCGCGGAATGCGGTCGGGCACTCTCAACGTTACGGGAATCGTCGGCTTCGGCTTGGCCTGTGAGATCGCGAAGAACGAGTTGGCGGGTGAAGCCCGTTACCTGATCGATCTGCGTAGTCGGTTGCAGGCACAATTGTTCGAGCGGCTCGACGAGATCTATGTGAACGGTCATCCGACCGAGCGCCTGCCCGGCAATCTGAACGTGAGCTTTGCCTATGTCGAAGGCGAGTCACTGCTGATGGGTATCAACGACGTGGCAGTCAGTTCGGGCTCTGCGTGTACCTCGGCAACCTTGGAACCCTCCTACGTAATTCGCGCGCTCGGAACCAATGAAGAGCTGGCGCACAGCTCGATCCGATTTGGGCTGGGCCGGTTCAACACCGGTGCGGAAGTCGACTACGTGGCGGAGCGTGTGACCAAGGAAGTGAGGCGGCTGCGCGAAATGTCGCCGTTGTACGAGATGGCCAGGGAAGGAATCGACTTGAAATCGGTCCAGTGGAAAGCGTGACCAGACAATTGATCGGAGGCGACCATGTCCTATTCAGATAAGGTTCTCGACCATTACAACCATCCCCGCAACGTCGGAAGTTTTGCCAAGGACGATGCGAACGTCGGAACCGGTGTAGTCGGCGCGCCCGAATGCGGCGACGTGATGAAGCTGCAGCTCAGGATCAACGACGCCGGGGTCATCGAAGATGCACGCTTCAAGACCTTCGGTTGCGGCAGCGCGATCGCGAGTTCGAGTTACGTGACCGAGCTGGTCAAGGGCAAGCACATCGACGATGCGATAGCGATTAAAAATACGGTCATCGTGAAGGAACTTAACCTGCCCCCGGTAAAGATCCATTGCTCGGTGCTCGCCGAGGATGCGATCAAGGCCGCCATTACCGACTGGAAGACGCACAAGGGCCTCGCCCCGCAGTCCGAGCAGGCGAAAGCGCAGGAGAAGTAACGACGCACGGGCCCGATGATTTCTCTGTCCGACAACGCGGTACACAAGATCAAGCAGCTCGTCTCCGAGAAAGGCGACCAGGCGGGACTGCGGGTCAAAGTCGTCGGGGGCGGATGCTCCGGGCTGCAATACCGCATGGAAGTCGATGCCGCCAAGGAGCGCGACAAGATTTTCGAGCGCGACGGCGCGCGCCTGATCGTGGATAAGAAGAGTTTTCTTTACCTGAATGGCTCCGAACTAGACTACGCCGAAGAGCTGATGTCGTCGGGGTTTAGGGTGGTGAATCCCAACGCCAAACGCAGCTGCGGATGTGGGGAATCGTTCGTTGTATGAACGAGGGGATGCAGGAAACACGGCGCAAACATGATCCAATGTCCGTCATGCGGACGGCAGCAAGGACCGCGACTGATCTGTGAGAACTGCGGCGCCCCGCTGGGCGCAGAGGTCGACGGGTTCGCCGCGTTCTCGTTTCCGCGCAAGCTGATCCTCGACACCTCTGCGCTTGAGCGCGTCTATCACGAGCTGAGCCGACAGATTCATCCCGACCGTTTCGCGCAGGGCTCCGCTCGGCTCCGCGACGCCAGCCTACGCAGCACCGCGCTGCTGACGCGCAGCTACCGCACGCTGCGCGATCCGATCGCGCGCGGGCTGTACTGGCTTGAGCTTAAGGGTGAAAAGCTCGCCGACAACAACAAAACCGTACCCCCCGATCTCGCAGAACTCGTATTCGAGGTCCAGGACGAGCTCAGCGAACTGCGCGAGGCAGGTTCCGATCTTCCACGGCTGCGCGAGCGCAGCCGCGCGCGCCGGATCGAACTGGAAAGTGCGATCAATTCGTTGCAGTGCGATCTGGCGCGAAACTTCGAGCGCTGGGATGCCGGCGGCGACCCCCGACAACTCAGCGCCGAGCTCAAGGCAGTGCTTTCAAAGATCGCTTACCTGCGCACTCTGATTCGTGACGTAGACCGGGGACTTGAAAATCTCAAGGCAGCCTGATGACCCGCATCTTCGGTATTGACCTCGGCACGACCAACAGCCTCATCGCGACGATGGAGAATGGTGCTCCACGGGTCATCGCCGATCCCCAGACCGGCCAGACGCTGCTGGAATCAGTAGTCGCGCTCGCGCCCGACGGCGCAGTGCACGTCGGCCGCGACGCGGCGGAGATGGAACCCCACCTCAGCCGCGAGCAGGACGGGCGGGTAAGTGCGGTCGGCTTTCCCGGCGGCGAATACGGCGCGGTTATACGCTCGGTAAAGCGATACATGGGAGTGGGTGGAGAGGAAGTCGCTCCCGAGGAACGGGCTCGCTATGCATTTGCCGACCTGTCGGGGCCGGTCGTACGTTTTCGAATTGGTAAGCGGGCGTTCACTCCGCCGCAAATTTCAGCCGAGATACTGAACGCGTTGAAGCGGCGCGCCGAACGCGCGCTCGGCGAGAAGGTGGAGCGGGTGGTTATCACGGTTCCCGCTTATTTCAACGATGGCCAGCGGCAGGCAACCAAGGATGCAGGGCGGCTGGCGGGTCTCGAAGTGGCTCGGCTGGTGAACGAACCTACCGCGGCCTCGCTGGCCTATGGGCTCAACCAATTGGCCGAGGGAAACGTGGCGGTCTACGACCTCGGGGGTGGCACCTTTGACATCTCGATTCTAAGCATCAAGGGTGGCATTTTCGAAGTCCTTGCAACCAACGGCGATACTCACCTGGGCGGCGACGATATGGACAGTGCGTTGGTGGATTGGCTGCTGGCGGAAACTCCGGCGGAAATCAGGCGCGACCGTCACGTATGGAACAGCGCCCGACGCGTTGCCGAGGACGCCAAGAAGCGTCTCAGCGAAGCCGGCGAAGTGGAGGTCCGACTCGAGTTGCCGGGCCACCTGATTACCAAGCCGCTCACCCGCCCAGCGCTCGAGAAAATGGCCGAGCCCCTGGTCGCGCGGTCGCTCAAGCGCTGCGAGCTGGCGCTTGCCGATGCGAAGCTTGCCGCAGACGAAATCGCGACGGTGGTCCTGGTCGGCGGGGCCACGCGCATGCCGCTGGTGCGCAGGAGAGTCGCCGAGTTGTTTGGTCGCGAACCGCTCTGCTCGCTGAATCCTGACGAGGTCGTGGCCCTCGGCGCCGCGGTCCAGGCGGGTGTGTTGATGGGCACGCAGGGCGATATGCTACTCCTCGACGTGGTTCCCCTGTCGCTTGGCATCGAGACGATGGGCGGAGTCATGGAACGGCTTATCCATCGCAATACCACCATCCCAACCAGCGTCACCGAGAATTTCACCACCGCTGTGGATAATCAGAGCCATGTGGATATCCACGTTCTCCAGGGCGAGCGGGAGCTTGCCAAAGACTGCCGGAGTCTCGCACGATTCAAACTGGGACCTATCGAAGCACAGCCGGCTGGACTGCCCCGGATTGCGGTCACTTTCCTCATCGACGCAAACGGGATACTAAATGTCAGCGCACGTGACGAGCGCACCGGCCGCGAGCACTCGATCGATGTCAAGCCAAGTTATGGCCTGACTGACGACGAGATCGAACGGATGCTCGAAGAGGCGATCGATCTGGGCGAGGAGGATCTGGAGCAGCGGCTTCTGATCGTCGCTCGCAACGACGCCGAGCAGATCCTGGGGGCGCTGCGCAAGCAGCTGGGCGAGTTTCCGGGACTCATCGGACCGGACGAACGGGCGCGGCTCGAGGAGGAGGCGGAGCGGTTGGAGGTGGCACGCAAGACATCGGACCGCGAGCTCATTTCCAGACTGGTGGAAGAGTTGAATGAGCTGAGCACCCCGTTCGCGGGACGCATCATGGATTTTGCCATCAAGCAGGCGCTGGAAAAGAAATCGGTCGAAGAGGTGTCGTAACGGAGGCGTCTCAGTATGGGACTCAAGTGGGATCAAGCCGAAGAGATCGCGGAGGTGCTCGCTGAAAACCACCCTGGAATCAATCCGCTGGATGTTCGCTTTACCGATCTGCGCCAGTGGGTGATCGACCTTGACGAGTTCGATGACCAGCCGGGTTCCTCGACCGAGAGCAAGCTTGAGGCCATCCAGATGGCTTGGAACGAACTTTATGAGGAACAGAACGACGAGGACGAGTGAATAGATGCCGAAGGAACGGCGTCGATATCTTTGAGAGGAGGTGGGGATGCGGTGGAAGCCAATCGCAGCTCGAGAGTGGGGGTAGAGCAGGGGACCAAGATGCAGGAGAAGGAAACCCTGGACGAAAGGTTGCCGAACTTATTCGAGCCGGACACCCTTTTGCCCATCCAGTATTTCGAGGCGATGCGTAAGAAGCATCTGCTCGAGGGCGAGAAGCGCCTGATCCTGAGTGTGCTGGAAGATGCGGTCGAGTGCTTCATGAAATGCATCGATGCAGCGACCAACAAGGGACAGCGCCTCTTCCGCGAGGCGGATGAGTGGATCACCCACGAGGACAAGCGCTGGGTGTTCTCGTTCGACAACGTCTGCGACATGCTGGACATCAACGCAGAGTACATGCGGGTCGGATTGAACAGGTGGAAGGAACGGAAAATCGAATTGATTGCGCGCCGGCGCGCCGAAGCGGAGGTGGCTGCCGCCAATCCCGCGCTGCCCGAGCCGGCCGCTCCGACGCCGGCGCCCAATCCCGCCAAAGTGTTCGCTCAGCCTGCCGCCGTCCATCATCGCGAGCACGAGCATCGGGTCCGCTCGACCCATGCATCCTCCAAACGACGCAGGGCGCGCGCGTAAACCGCATGTGAGTGGCACAAGGCCTGGCCAGTGCCAGTGCTTCCGCACCTCGAATTAGGGTCGATCCCCTCGCTTTTTCTTGCTCCCCTGACTCCGGTGCTTGCGGCGCTTTGTGAGTAGGCCTAGCGTCGATGAGGCGTGCCGCTCAGGACCAAAATCGAATGCCCGGAGTGCGAAGCCGATCTCGCCGTCAAGCGGGGCGGGGTGTGTCCCAACTGCGGCGCACGAATCTCCGAGCACGTCGCGCGTGTGCGGCGCCGCGAGCGTCGCATCGAACAGGTGGTCGCGATAGTCGGTACCGCGCTGGTGCTGGGGTTGTATCTTGCGACCAGCGGGGCAAGCTTGCTTGAAGGGGTCGCGGCATATGCGCTGGTGGGGGCGGTACTGTACTTTCTCGCCCAGCGCACTTTTTTTTGATTTCGCTTGCAACTCTGGCGGCTTGCTCTAGGCCGCACGCCAGGCCTGGCGAGGTTCTCGATCGCTTCAGGAGCCGGCTGCTCACGAAGCATAGACGGCGCTTAGAGGCGTGCGCGCTACTCGGCGAAATCTACGGCTGGTTCAACGAGGATTTCGATACCATCGATCTGAAGGACGCAAAATCACTACTGAACGAGGTTCACTGCATGTTAGTACGATGTGAGTCGTCCTGACGGGTACGGAGTACAGCGAAGGTCGGGGCGCTCTTACTCGCAAGGTCGTCAAGGGAAAGCTGCCGCCAGGGATTGTCCGGACACATCGATGCAAAGAGGCAATACTGCGGAGCCGGACGGAGACGGAGCGTTTCGCAAATCCGACCCCCGTAGGGTTCTCGTATATCAGTTGGTTCATCAAGTTCTACCAGATTGTCCGCCAGGATCCTGATGAGAACTCCATTCTTCTCACTATGCGAGGCTACCCGGTTGTGAAAATCACACGACATCTGGGGGACAGACGTTCTGAGGTCAGGGCGCTTTCGAGATCTTTTCGTGTTTCGCAATGGTA
The DNA here is from genome assembly GCA_036495685.1 of Candidatus Binataceae bacterium. NCBI lineage: Bacteria > Candidatus Binatota > Binatia (SeqCode) > Binatales (SeqCode) > Binataceae (SeqCode) > Binataceae bacterium (SeqCode). The sequence goes on from DASXMJ010000163.1 coordinate 29,787, forward strand.
TGCTGCCGGCACAGAAGAGTCGTCACCGTTCGGCCGCGACACCTTGACAGCGGTTGTAGAAAAATGGCTTCAGTCCGGACTGCGCACACCTTTTGTCTGAGTGGAAGACAACGTCCAGAATCCGGAATGTAAAATACATTCCTACTTAAAGGGGGACGACCATGAAACGACTAGGCGCTTTAGCCGAAGATTGTTCTTCGCAACCCAGAATCCGGGTGCGTCTGAGCCTTTTGACAGTAGGGTTGGCACTTGGTTCCCTGCTCTTTTGGTCAGCCTCAGCGCGCGCGGCCGATCATCGGGACGCTCCAACCGTTGATGGGATTCCCCAGGGCGATGTCACAGACGTGTTTGCCTTTCTCGATCCCAACAACTCCGACGATGTCGTTCTGGTCATGAACGTAAACCCGTTTTCCGTGCCGGCCGAGCTCCCCGGTTACGCGTTCAGTAATGAACTGCTTTACCAGTTCAAGATCGATAACACCGGCGACGCAGTTGAAGACCTCGTCATCGAGGTGACTTTCACGACCACCAGCGCCGGCCAGATGGTGAAAGTCTTTGGTCCGATGAAACCGCAGGTTACGGGCACCCGCGCAGTTCTTCCGCAGGGGCATCCTAGTGTTTTGGGAGCGGTTAATACGGTCCTCTCCGGAAATGGAGGAATGACCGTATTCGCCGGTACGCGGGACGATCCATTCGTAGCCGACATCGGACAGTTATTCAGGATTCTGACGGGGGCCCAGGACGTCTTTCGTGACTATCCGAATGCTCCGCTTCTTGGCCATCTGCGAGGGCGCGGTCTCTTGGCAACTCCAGTGGGTGGAAACAGCGGCGTGGACGGGTTCGGCGGATTCAACGTCTCCTCTATCCAGGTCGAATTGCCCGCGTCGATGATAAAGGGAGCTACTTCGGAGGTGAACATTTGGGCGACGGTCAGTCGCCCAGTTGCCCAGACTCACAACCCGGGTGGCACGCACGATTCGGCCAATTTCCTTCAATTCGAGCGCATGGGCCAGCAATTGATCGCTACCGTTTTCGTTCCGAGCTCGATGAGAGACGCCTTCAATTTTGCGACGCCTGATGAAGACGTGGCGATGTTCTCGTCGTTGATTCCGAATGCGCTGACTTCCACGGACCCGAGCGGTAACACCACCGCCCGCCGTGCAACCGTGCTTCACTCGCTCAAGCTGGACGGTACCGTCGTGGCGACGCCAAACGGGGTCGGTGAGATCGAAGGTGCTCCACTGCTGTTGGGCAACAATTTTCAGAACACTGATCCAAATTTGATTCGCAAGGCAGTGCTGCCCGATGTCATCAGGCTCGACCTGTCGGTTACGCCCCCCAACGATATTCCACCCAAGGGCATCGGGATTATTGGTCCGAGCAACATGGTCGGGTTGCAGGATGGCCGTCGGCCAGGCGATGCGGTGACGGATATCCTTCTTCAACTGTCGCGCCAACTCGCCGATGTGACCTTCCCAAAGGGTTCCGGCCTTCCGGGGGCCTCCAGTGATGGATCGGTTCGGCCCAGCTCGCTCGATTGCAGTTCGCTCCCCTGCCCTGACCGCCGTGTGCTCGCGGTACTTGACGGTACAGACTTCATCAGGCCCGACGTGGGCATTCTCGCGCTATCGTTGGGTGAGAGTGCTAACGACCTGCCGCTGAGCACGAGCTTCCCCTTCCTTGCCTCCCAGCATCCGCTTCCGGGTAACCCCGGCACGGTCGACTTTCCCCCACAGGAAGCGAACCCATGATGAAACGCTGAACGCCTCTGATTAGGGCAGTTCCATGCGCAGGACCTTTGGGTGGCTGATCCTCCTTCTCCCGGTCGTTTGTTCTTGCACTTAAGAGCCACGAGCATGTTCTTCAACCGAAGAGTGGCACGCTGCCCTCAAAATCTGCCTTGGCTCTCAGCTCGAATCCTGCACCCGTCCCACAGCCGACCGGCCTCAAGCGGTACTCGACTCTGCCACCGAGCCTCCGCGCAACTCCTACCGACGGCGTGGTCAAGTTCTTTCAGTGGCGGGTGTCGCTCGATCCCACCAGTTACTTCGATTACGACCGGTTCGGAACGGCCTATATGCAGAAAGCGCGTGAAACCGGTGAGATCACGTACTATCAACTTGCCGAACAAGCGCTTGAGAAATCCCTGCTCCTCGAATCAACCCATCCAGAGGCTGCTTCCGCCACTGCCCACCTTGCCGATGTCTATTTCGCGGAGCACCGATTTTCAGACGCGATTAGATGGGCGCGCCAGGCGCTCAGCTTTAAGACCGGTGACGTTTCTGAATACGCGACCATCGGTGACTGCATGATGAATCTGGGCGATTACGACGGAGCCCGCGTCGCTTTTGCTAACTTGATGCCCTCGATTTCCAGACCATATATGGGTCCCGCTCTCACCTACCTGCGCGAGAGCCGCCTTGCCGCGCTGGATTTTGCCGAAGGACGCGCGCTCCAATCGATTCGCCGCATGGAGAACGCTATCGCTGCGGCACGTTCGGCTGGCATGCGTGCCGAGAACATCGCGTGGACGGAATACATGCTCGGCAACGAGTACTTCCGCGTCGGGCAAGTCGCGAAGGCGGAAAAGTCGTACACCGGATCGCTAAAAGACTACCCTGCCTACCATCGGTCTCTCGCGGGACTCGCTGAGCTGCGAGCCTCGCAGGGACATTTCGACGAATCGATTCGACTTTACCAGCAAGCAATCAGTGTCATACCGATGCCGGTCTACGTCGCCGAACTAGGCGACGTTTACGCGAAGACCGGGCGTACCGAAGACGCGAAGAAAGCGTATGATCTGGTCGAATATATCGCGCGGCTCAGTACCCTGAGCCAATCAGTCTTCAATCGGGAACTTGCACTTTTTTACGCCGATCACGACCTAAAACTGGACAAGGCGGTCACGCTCGCCCACAACGAGCTGGCGGCACGCGAGGATGTCTATACTTGGGACACGCTCGCTTTTGCACTTTACAAGAATGGCCGGGATCAGGAGGCTGCCGCGGCAGATGTCAACGCGCTGCGCCTTGGAACGCGGGATCCGTTGCTATTCTTTCATGCCGGGATGATTGCGCACGCGCGCGGAGACGATCGAAGAGCGCGCCAGTACCTGCAGCGAGCGCTTGCTTTGAACCCTCATTTCCACGTTTTTTATGCAGACCAGGCTGGTCAGATACTTGATTCGATCGGTCCGCAACCAACTGAGCTTCTGCGGCGCGATCGCCCTCGCGAGGCAGCTAATAGACATCAATAGCTATGGTCGACTCCTGTTCACCGATCATGATTTTCACTTTTGTCCTTGCGCGAGGTCTTAGACGGCTAGTGTCTGCAGGTAATTCTGAATCAAACGGTAGAGCGCAGGTAGTCGAACTCAGCAATTTGACTTCAAAGGTCCTGACTTTGACCTTCAAACTATTCCTGCAATACGCCGCGGTGCTCAGCCTAGCGCTGCTTATGACATCGACAGCGGCCTTAGCCCATCCGATGGGTAATTTCAGCATAAACCACTACTGCAGGATACTTATTAGCCCGAACGATATTGAACTGGACTACATAATCGACATGGCCGAAATCCCGACCTTTCAGGAGATCCAGCAAAGCGGAATCGTCGCCCGCCCCGATGATCCCGCGCTGGGCGGCTATCTCGAACGTCAAGGTGAGACGCTCAAGCAGGGACTGACGCTGCTCGTCGCTGCCCAGCGTCTGGACCTGCACACCGTCGCGCGGCAGGTGATCTTCCCACCCGGGGCCGGCGGGCTGCGGACGATGAAACTCGGCTTCGTCTACCAGGGTACAATGCCGCAGTTTGGCGCTTCATCCAGATCGCTGCACTACGAGGATAATAATTACCTGGGCCGAGCGGGATGGAAAGAGGTCGTCGCGATCGTGCAATCCGGGGTCGCACTCGTTACGAGTTCGGCGCCGCAGTCAGATCGCAGTCTCGAACTTACGAACTATCCAACCGACCTGCTCCACAGTCCACCACAACTTTTGCAAGCTGACATAACGTTCAAGGCCGTCCCAATGAGCAGTGCCGCCAAACAAAATAGCCGCACTACACACGGCTTCGGATGGCTCGACACCAGCAAAGTCCCGGTGCGGGTTGGCATAGGACTCGCGGCCAATCGTCAAGACACTCCACGCAGCGCATTCACGGATTTGATTGCGTCGAACCGGACCGACCTGGCGTTCCTGGTAGTTGCGGCGATCATCGCCGCGTTACTAGGCGGTTTTCACGCGCTCGAGCCCGGGCACGGCAAAACCCTCGTCGCCGCCTACCTGGTCGGTTCACATGGGAAGGCGCGCCACGCGGTACTACTCGGCGGTATCGTGACCGCCTCTCATACGATCTCGGTCTATGCCCTGGGCATAGTCACCCTTTATGCTTCGCAATGGATCATGCCAGAGCAACTCTATCCCTGGCTCGGAATGGCGTCTGGTCTATTGGTGGCCGTGCTCGGTCTCACTCTCTTCGTGCACCACTATCGAACCACGGCTTCACAGCCACATTTCCACCGCGTGCATGACGCGCATTCGTACCGCCACCTCCCGGGCGATGCGCACAGCCATCACCACGAAGACCACGGCTCGAGTGCGACGCTGACCCACCGGCATACCTGGTGGGGTGGGCATGTTCATCGTGCGGACGATCATTCCTACGCTGGCTCTCGGGTCCATCCAGATGCTCACCTCGACCACGAAGGGGATGCGGCCGAGCGGGGACGTCAATCCGCCGAAGACCCGAAGCCGCTATCGTTCGCAGGCCTTATCGGGCTAGGTGTGACGGGTGGGATCGTGCCCTGTCCCGCAGCATTGGTGGTACTCCTTGGCGCGCTTGCGTTTCATCGCGTGGCGTTCGGAATCTTTTTGATTGTAGCGTTTAGCGTGGGTTTAGCCGCCGTGTTGATAAGCTTCGGACTTGCGATGGTTTATGCAGGTCGGTTAATGAGCCGGCTCGGCAGTCAAAGCTCGTTGACCCAGCACTGGTTACCGTTAGCTTCTTCCGCGGTTATCACCACGGTCGGCGTCATGCTTACTCTTCAATCGCTGATCACAGCGGGAATCTTTCATATCGGAAGTTGAATGAGCACTAAAGTCACCACTCGAGGCTTTCCTTGAATCTGACTACCACAGCGCCAGTCGGAATCGCTCTGTTGGGACTGGTGATGGGTATGCGGCACGCCACCGACCCCGATCACGTCATTGCCGTAACCACTATAGTAAGTCGCCAACATCGCCTTTCCACGACGAGCCGCATCGGAGTCATTTGGGGCGTGGGCCACACGCTAACCGTCCTAGCGGTGGGCTCGCTCATCATTGTTTTCAAAATCGCAATTCCGCCTCGGCTCGGGCTCGCGATGGAGTTTGCGGTCGCCGTCGTATTGATCCTCCTCGGCGTTGGCGCCGTCGCGGGCTTGAGTCGGAGAATTCTTGGACGAATATGCAGAGCCACCTCAGTTGCAAACGAAGGCATTCGATACTCACATGTGCATTTTGATGGCGGGTCTTCGCACCGTCACCATTATGTTCACCTCGGTTCGCATGACCATGCTAAGGTGCATGTTGTGGAGGACGCGGTCGCGAAGCGATTCGCACTGCGCCATCCATTGTTCCGCGCGTTTATCGTTGGTCTTGTCCACGGACTCGCAGGTAGCGCTGCGATCGCTTTGCTCGTGCTGAGCGCCATTCCAGAGCCGCTTTGGGCAACGGTTTACCTGGTCATTTTTTGCATCGGCACGATTCTGGGCATGGGTCTGATCACCACTGCCATTGCCACCCCTTTCATCCTGACAACTGAACGGATGGTACGGATGCATCAAAGTCTTGTCGCTAGCTCCGGGCTGCTAAGCTTCGGCTTTGGGCTCTTTCTCGCCTATCAACTGGGCATTAGCGATCACCTTTTCGGGGCGGCGCCGACGTGGAAGCCCCATTGAGTCTCACCTCGCCCCAGTGCTTGCGGCGCTTTGTAAGTCGCCCTAGCGTCGATGAGGCATACTCCTCAGTACCAAAATCGAATGCCTGGAGTGCGAAGCCGATCTCGCCGTCAAGCGGGGCAGGGTGTGTCCCAACTGCGGCGCACGAATCTCCGAGCACGTCGCGCGGCTGCGGCGCCGCTGAACGTCGCATCGAACAGGTGGTCGCGATAGTCGGTACCGCGCTGGTGCTGGGGTTGTATCTTGCGACCAGCGGGGCAAGCTTGCCTTGAAGGGGTCGCGGCATATGCGCTGGTGGGGTGGTGCTGTACTTTCTCGCCCCGCGCAGTTTTTTGATTTTCGCTTGCAGCTCGGGCGGCTGGCTCTAGGCCGCACGCCAGGCGTGGGCGAGGTTCTCGATCGCTTTCAGGAGCCGGCCGCGGCGTTCCTCCGGGGTTTTCGCAAAGGATGAGAACTGCAGAGCACTGGTGGTGACGCCCGCTCGTTCGAAGTCCTTGAGTCGCCGGGCGCACTGCGCGGGGCTGCCGAAGACGAAGATCTTCTCGACCATCCCATCGGGAATCGACTCGAGAGCTTTTTTCCGCTCGCCGGCGTTCCACGCCTCGAATGCGATACCGGCTTCTTTTTCGTAGCCGATCTCGCGGAAGAACTTGTTGTATTGCGGGACGGTAACGTATGCGGTGAGCGAGCGGCGGAACATTGCGCGTACCGTTTCCTCATCTTCATCGACCGCGCAGATGATCCGGCAAGCTACATCCAGCGTGGCGGGATCCTTGCCGGCTGCGCGTCGACCTTCGCGCGTTTCGTCAAGCGTCGCCGACAAGGTTTCCGGAGTGACAAAATTGACGATGACTCCGTCGCCGATTTCTCCCGCGACGCGCAGCATCTGCGATCCTTGCGCCCCGACGTAGATCGGCGGCGGAGTGTCGAAGGGCACGTCGAGGCGGAAGCCGTCGATATTGACCATTTTGCCATGGAGCGTGACTTTTTCGCGGCGAAAAATCGCGCGCAGTGTCTCGACGGTTTCACGCATCAGCGTGACGGGTTTGCGAAACGGGACGCCCATCCATCCCTGCATGATATTGGGAGTCGAGATGCCGAGGCCGAGCACGAAACGGCCGCCGGTAATGAGCTGGGCGGTAATGGCGGACATGGCGATCAGGGCGGGCGGACGGCTAAAAACCGGAACGATCGCCGTGCCGAAGCGCATCTTTGAGGACAGCATCGCCGCAGCGCTGATCGGCGAGAAGGCGTCCGTAGTATACGACTCGTAAGACCAGCCCTCCGTGTAGCCGCAGCGGTCGGCGGTGCGCACGAGTTCCGGGAAGTGTTGGTGGGAGAAAAACGGGTCGAACGGAATGGTAACGCCAAGCTTCATCATGATGGAGTTCCTTAGTCGCTGAAATGTAGCGTAGTTGCGGAGCGGTTTCCTACCGGCGCGATGGCGACGCGTGTCGCCTGGGGCGATTCAGATGTAGCTTACTCCGAGGGCTTCTGTTGCGGTCACGGCTCAGGTGGTCCCGCGTTCCTCGGTCCGGAAAGCCCCGCGAGCACTTGCGCAATATGAAGCGGGTTCCGATCGGGGCAGAAGTGGCGAATTTGCAAGCGACAGGAAAACCCGTCGGCAATGATTATCGTGTCGGGCCCGCTTGCTCGCAATTTTGGGATCAGAACCCGCTCACCGATCTTTGCTGACAGCTGGTAGTTCTCCCGGTCATAACCGAAGGCACCCGCCATTCCACAACATCCTGAGTCGAGCACCTCGACCTGCAATCCCTCGACCCGCGACAGCAGTTTCACTTCGCTATCCAGACCGGCGATGGCTTTTTGATGGCAATGGCCATGCAGGACTGCCCGTCCGTGGATTGCCCCGGGAGCGAAATCAGGCGCCTCAAGCGTGAGGTATTCCTCGAGCAGCATCGCACGACCGGCCAGAGCTTCAGCCCGCGCGTCGTGTGGGAACAACTTGGGCAGTTCGTCGCGGAAGGTCAGGATGCAGCTCGGCTCAAGTCCCACGATTGCGACCCCTCGCTGTGCCAGGGGGGCGAGCAGCTCAAGCGCGCCCGCGAGAACCCGTTTGGCGCGATCGAGCATTCCCTGATCATAGAGCGGACGGCCGCAGCACACGTCGCGCGCGGGAATCGATACTTCACAACCGGCTCGTTCGAGCACTTCGACCGCGGCCGCCGCAACTGCGGGTTCGAAAAAACGGTTGAAGGTATCGGGAAACAACAGCACCTGACGGTCCGCGGAGCTTGAGATTCGCTGTCGGCCCTTGAACCATGCGCCGAAATCCTGATGAGCAAAACGCGGCAACTCGCGGGCGCCATGAACTCCCAGCGCGCTCTTCGCCACCGACCGAACCAGCGGGGCGTGAGCGAGGAAATTCGCCAGGCCGGGCGCAAATGATGCGACCCGTGCGAAATCGTGCAGGCGCCCAAAAAACTGCGCCTTGAGGGGGCGTCTATTTCGCGCCCAGTACTGCGCGAAAAATTCGGCGCGATATGCCGCCATGTCGACCGCCGCCGGGCATTCGCTCAGGCATCCCTTGCAAGAGAGGCAAAGGTCCAGCGCTTCCTTGACCGCCAGATCCACGAACCCGCCTTCCAGGAGGTCGCCGGTCAGCGCTTCGAACAGCAGCCGGGCGCGCCCGCGGGTTGAGTGTTTCTCATCGCGAGTTGCCATGTAGGACGGGCACATCGTGCCGGTATCGGTTTTCCGACACTTGCCGAGCCCCACGCATTTGAGCGCTGCGCCGGCCAGCCCGCCTTCCGACGAAAAGTCAAAATGGGTCGGCACCCGGAGCGGTGAATAGTTGGCGGCGAGCTTGAGATGAGAGTCGAGGGGGTGAGGATCCACGATCACGCCGGGATTCATCCGGAAGTCGGGATCAAAAGCGCGTTTGAATTCGCGGAAGGCATCGATCAGGTCGTTCGGATACATCACCCGGAGCAGCTCGGAACGCGCAATCCCGTCGCCATGCTCCCCCGACAGCGAGCCGCCAAACTCCACGACCAGCTCCGCGATTTGTTCCATCGTGCGACGAAACACTCCCACCCCCTCGCGGGAGCCGAGGTCAAAACTGATTCGCGCGTGAACACAGCCTTCGCCGAAGTGTCCATAGTAGGTGGCCGCCGTGAGCGAATGGCTGGTTAGTAGCTGGTTGAACCGCCGCAGATACGCGCCCAGCCGCTCCGGCGGGACGGCGGCATCCTCTGCCCCGGGCCAGGTTCGCGGTCGGCCGGGAATATAAGCCCCTGCCCCAAGACCCGATTCGCGCAGCCGCCAGACCGCGGTCTGGGCGGCTCCATCGGACAGGATTTTTGTGCCCGAGCATTCCCGAATTTTCCCGGCGTCGTCGGCGAGCCGTGCGGCCCGCTCGTAGGCTTCGGCCGCGGAATCTGCCCCAAGCTCGACAATTAGAAACGCGCGGCCCTCGGGCAGGAATCGCACCCCCGGCATTCCTTTGATACGTGCGAAGTCGGGGAGGTTTTGGTCGAACCCTTCCAGTGCTTCGGGTCGATGGCGCAGGAGCCAGGAGGTCTGGTCCGCGGCCGCGTACACGTCGTCGAACCCGAGCACGACCAGCGTGACGGACCTGGGACGCGCAACCAGGCGCAGTGTGGCGCGAAGAGTGACCGCGCAGGTACCCTCGCTGCCGACCAGGGCACGCGCCAGATTGAATCCGCGCTCGGGCAGGAGTTCATCGAGATTGTAGCCGGAGACACGCCTGGGGATGTTCGGAAAATGGGCGCGAACCGATTCTGCGGTTCGTTCGCGAAGACCCTTGAGCGCGCGGAGCAACTCGGCCTCTCGGCCGGGCTTGGCCATCTGTGCTTGAAGCTTCGCCTCGGTCATCGGGCCGGTCAGAGTCAAGCGGGTCCCGTCGTACAGCATCGCCTCGATGGCCTCCACGTTGTCGACCGTCTTGCCGTAGGCGGCGGAATGCGAACCGCACGAATTGTTGCCCACCATCCCGCCGATGGTGCAGCGATCCTTGGTCGCCGGATCGGGCGCGAAGAACAGGTCCGACGAGGCCAGCGCGTCGTTGAGATGACTTTGCACTACCCCCGGCTCGACCAGCGCGGTACGACGCTGGACGTCGAGGGTGACGATGCGATTCATGAATTTTGAAAAATCGAGCACCAGCGCCGCGTTGGTTGCCTGGCCGGCGAGGCTGGTTCCGCCTCCGCGTGCGAGAATCGGCAGTGCGTTTTCGCGGGCGATGCGAAGCGCGGTCGCCACGTCGCCATCGTGCCGTGGTGCGATTACGCCAATCGGAATTTGCCGATAGTTGGAGGCGTCGGTGGAATAAACCGTCAGGGTGCCCTTGTCGAAGCGCACCTCCCCTTCGATTGAGCGCTTAAGTTCACTCACAATGGAGGCGGACGAACTCATCTCAATCCTGGATTCTAGTCCAGTTGAGGCGCGGGCCTAACGCCTGAAGAAGCCGGAAAAAACTAACCTAATTCAGTTAAGCTGTACGGCGGTTTTAACGTCGCGCTTGAAATCGGTTTCGAAATAATACTTGTGGCCCTGGTAGGAGAAGTAAAGCTCCTCGGCGCCGGATTCCATCGGTATCGCCAAAGTAGGTTTGCCCATCTTTGCGACCAGCTCCTTGCGGTCCTTCCCGATCCATTCGGGAAGGCGTTTCTCCTGAGAGGGGCGGGTTATCTCGGGCAATCCTGGAATCTGTCGCTCTTCGGAAGAGTACGTCACGCATCCCGCTGCCGACAGCAGGATTGCCAAAACGAATAGGCGTTGTAGTGCTCGCAACTCGCTCAAGATTCAGCTCCGGTCGAGTCTTAGGCTCCGTGGCGAGACCAGGCATCGGGTCCGAGGCGCAATCTAGCGACGGGGCGGACCCTCGGTAAACGGAACTCTGGTTTAAGAGATTGATCCGAAATTGTTACTGCAGCGTTACAGGTCTTTCAGTCCTGCCTTGGTCGCCCCTATCAGCGCGGCCATATTTCCTTCGGGCGCGCGATTTTCAAGCATCAGCTGATGGCAGAGTCCTATCTCTTCGAACTTGAAGGTCTTGCCCAGACACGGATCGATCTTGCCGTCGATGACGAGCTGGTTGAAGGCGTAGGATTGTTCGTCGTTGGCGAAATGTGATCCCTGCAGCCGCTTTTGCCGCATCCACAGGTAGCGCAGGTCAATCGTCGCGTTGTAACCGGTATGGCCCGCGCAGATTACTACCATCCCACCCGTGTCGCATACGAAGACTGAGGTCGGGATGGTATCTTCGCCCGGGAATTCGAACACCAGTCGGGGGCTCTTGCGCTCTCCCACTACGTCCCAGAGCGCCTTGCCGAAGTTGCGCGCCTCGCTCGTCCATTTGCCGAAGGACGCGTCGTCTTTCCAATGCGGCAGCATGCCCCAGTGTTTGAAGTGCTTGCGATTGATGCAGCCTTTGGCGCCAAGTTTCTTGCAGAACTCGATCTTGCGGTCGTCGCCGACCACACCCACCGGAATTCCACCCTCGGCCCTGACAATTTGGATGGCCATCGAGCCGAGCCCCCCTGAGGCACCCCAGATAAGGACCACATCGCCCTGGCGAACGGTGTGGGGCGGCCATCCCATCAACATGCGATAGGCGGTCGAACCTACCAGCGTGGGGGCGGCGGCTTGCTCCCAGCTGAGATGCTTCGCCTTGGGCATACACTGATGCGCCTGCACTTTGGTGAATTGCGCAAAGCTACCCCAGTTCGTTTCGTAGCCCCAGATTTTGAAAGAGGGGTCGTACATCGGATCGTCGCCATTGCGTACCGAGGGGCAGTCCTTGTCCCAGACGCCGCAATGAATCACCACCCGGTCGCCGACCTTGACGTTGTGAACCTCGCTGCCGGTCGCATAGACGATGCCCGACGCGTCGCTGCCACCAATATGAAAGTCGGAGTGGTCGTACTTGGCCTTTTTGCGGGCCGCGATAACGTCGATTGGAGAGCCGAGCGCCGCCCACACGTTGTTGTAGTTGATCCCCGCGGCCATCACGTAAACCAGGACCTCGTCCGGCTTGATCTTCGGCACATCAACCTTCTCGGTTTGGAAAGCCTGGGTCGGATGCCCGAAGCGATCCGCGCGAATCAGCTGACCGTACATGCGCTTGGGCACGTGCCCGATGGGGGGAAGTTCGCCGATGTCGTAAATTTCCTTGTAGCTCATATAGTTCAGTTACCGCCGTGGCAGGCCTCGGTTGGTTCCACACTCCGGGAGCCGTTTATTGGCTAGCCACAGCATTGCACACCTTGAAGGTCCGCGATGTTAAAAATTGACGCGGCTGGACGTTTTTGCCGCCGGCTGCGGAGACACTAGCTACCTGTTTGGTCAGCGTGTGACAACAGGCTGCTTTGCAGGGCTGGCAATCGCCCGATTTCCTTCACGCTGGCTTATCCGGTACTTCATTTCCTGCAAACTGCCCTAATGAAAGGTTGACCCACCTACGCGGATTCCATAAAAGGGCATCGGCTTTGGCGGGCCGGCGGTCGGGGCAATCGGTAAGGCGAGCGATTCAATCAGGTTTCCCAAAACCGGGGCCAAATTATCGTTCGCGGTGCGACAACGCGGTTGGCTAGAATCGCACTAACCATATCTGAGGCGGAAAATCGGCATGGCGGTACGCAAAATCGAGCGGGGCCACTACTTCGAGGATTTCGAGGTTGGGCACCTGTTCCAACACCACTGGGGGCGTACGATTACTGAAGGCGACAACGCGTTCTTCTCGTCGGTCACCATGAATTTCAACCCCGCGTATTTCAATCGCGAGTACGCGCGCTCGATCGGCTACCAGGGCGTGATTGTCAATCACCTGCTGGTGATGAACGTGGTGTTCGGGCTTTCGGTGGAAGACCTCAGCGAGCGCGCGATCGCCCACCTCGGCTACGAAAAGCTCAAGTACCTGGCAACCGTGTATCCGGGCGACACGCTCACGAGCGAGTCGCTGGTGCTCGAAAAGCGCGACACCTCGCGTCCCGACCGCGGGGTAGTGAGGTTCCGCACCAGCGGCTACAACCAACGCGGCGAAAAGGTACTCGAGTACGAGCGCCCGGTGCTTATTCGCAAGCGCAACGTCAGGGCAGGGTGATCTGAAAATGGCGCTGGTTACACCAGAACACGAGGAAATTCGTCGCTCGGTTCGCGACTTCGTCGAGGCCGAAGTAAAGCCGATCGCCAACGACCTCGATCGTGAAAACAAGGAGATTCCCGAACAGATCCTCAAGAAGATGGCAGAGCTTGGCTACTTCGGCGTCATTTTTCCTGCCGAAGAAGGAGGTTTGGGCCTCGACTACATTGCCATGGCCATTGTGACCGAGGAACTGTCGCGCGGATGGCTTTCGGTCGGCTCGGTCATGACCCGCAATATCATCACCGGGACGCTCATCAGCGCGAACGGCACAGCCGAGCAGAAGAAACGGTATATGTCGAAGATCGCGCGGGGCGACATCCTGACGGCTGCGGCGTTCACCGAGCCGGATTCCGGCTCCGACACCGCGTCTTTCAAAACCCGGGCGGTGAGAAAGGGCGACGGATACCTGATCCAGGGTTCCAAGATGTGGTGCACGTTCGCGAATCGCGCACAGATGCTGACCGTGATGACGCGGACCGATCCTGATGTTTCCAAACGTCACCGCGGGCTTTCGCTGATCCTGTTCGAGAAGGAGCCCGGCGATGATTTTATGCCCCCGCAGCTGACCGGGTCGCCGATTCCGACCATCGGCTACCACGGGATGCGCAGCTACGCGCTGCAATTTGACGAGGCCTACGCGCCCGCGGAAAACCTGATCGGCGGGCAGGAGGGCAGGGGATTTTACCAGCTCATGTCCTCGTACGAGGCCGCGCGCGTGCAGACCGCGGCCCGCGCGGTGGGAGTCGCGCAGGCCGCCTTTGAGTGCGCGGTCAAATACGCCAAGCAGCGCACACAGTTTGGCCAACCGATCGGCGACTTCCAGGTCATTCGCCACAAGCTCGCGCACATGGCGGTCGAAATTGAGGCGGGGCGCCAGCTTTGTTACTACGCGGCGTCACAAAAAGATACCGGCAAACGCAGCGACTACGAGGCCGGCCTGGCCAAAGCGTTCGGCGCCGAGATGGCCGAACGCGTGACTCGTGAGGCGATGCAGATTCACGGCGGTTACGGCTATTCGATGGAGTTCGAGGCGCAGCGATTCTGGCGAGATGCGCGGGTGCTGTCGATTTTCGAAGGTACCAGCGAGATTCAGTATGAGGTGATTGGCCGCCGAATCATGGAGCAGCAGGGCTGACATGAGCATTACCAGCGACGGCAGTTATTTCGAGGACTTCACGGTCGGCGACACGCTGGTCCATCAGCGCGGACGGACCATCACCGAAGCGGACAATCATATTTTCACTTCGCTGGTGATGAACACCGCCGAGCTGCATTTCAACCAGAACTTCGTCGAACGGGATCCCAAGACCTATTACGAAGGGCGACGGGTGGTATATGGCGGAGTGGTACTCGCCTTCACGGTCGGGCTCGCCTCCGAAGACACCAGCGAGAATGCGATCGCGGAAGTGGAAATGGACAACGGGAAGCATACCAATCCGGTCTTTCACGGCGACACCATCTATGCGGAGTCGACCGTATTGGAAAAGCATGATTCCAATCGACCCGACGCGGGTCTCGTTAAGTTCAAGCTCGTCGGCAAGAAGCCTGACGGTACCCAGGTCGTGGAAATCGAGCGGACCGTTCTTATCAAGCGAAAATCGCACTTTCTGAGGAAGGCCTGACGCGCGAGCCGGCGGCTATCTTCTCCAAAGGCAGGAAAAGCAAATGTACGTTCTCGACAACGGTACTCGTTTCGTCATCCCCCGCACCGAGATGACCTATCCCGGTCACAGCTTGAAGCTTCATCAGAACGCGGCCGACCCGGTGAAGGCTCCGGTCGACCATGTGATGGCGGACTTCGAAGATGCGTGCCCGTACGAGTTTAAGGGCGAAAAGAGCCGCAAGACCATGGTCGAGGCGCTCACCACGCTCGATTTTGGCAAGAAGATCGTCACCGTGCGTCCCAACAACATCCACTCACCCTTCTTCAAGGGCGACATGGAGGCGATCATGCTGGGAGCGCCCAACCGCTTTCACGGGATCATGCTGCCCAAGACGCGCGGCCCCGAGGAAATCAAGCAGGTCTCCCAACTGCTGGACGATTTGGAAAAGCGCGGCGGGTGGAAATATCGCGTGCAGATCGAGTCTCTGATCGAAACCCCGCACGCGCTGGTACACGCCTACGCCATCGCAACGGCTTCCGACCGCATGTGCGGGCTGGTATTCGGAATCGCTGACTTTGCCGCCAATCTCGGCATCCGCGAAATCGTCGAGGATCAACACATCAACTTCAACTATTCCAAGCAGGCGGTAGTGGTAGCCGCGAAGGCCGCTGGATTGCACGCGGTGGACAACGTTTTCATCCGTATCTGGAGGAACACCGACACGCCCGAACGCATCGAGCAGCTCAAGCGGCAACTGCGCGCCAAAAATGTCGCCTCGGCCAACCTGGGCATGGACGGCACCTGGGTCATCCATCCGCAGCAGGCCGAGATCGCCAACGCCTGCTTCACGCCAAGCGCAGAGCAAATCGAAGAAGCGCGCCGCGTGGTGGCCCTTTATCATGAGAAGGGCGGCGGTTCGATGGCGGATCCCAAGACCGGCGAGATGATCGACGAGGCAACCATCAAGATCGCACTGATGGACTTGGCCAAGGGTGCCCAGGCGGGTCTGGTGTCGGATGCGGAACTCAGAGACTGGTCGCAGAAGAGCAAGGCCATCACCGGCTACGATATCCTGGAGCTGATGCGCCGCGTTGCTTGAAGGGCGAACTCTGCGTAATCCGGGTTCGCGTCCGTCGATCGATCGCCCTCTCCAGCGCAGAGCAGAGCGAAAGCCATGGCGACTACCGTACAGGTCATCTTTTATAGCATGTATGGGCATATCCATCGGATGGCCGAAGCGGCCGCCGAGGCGGTCGGGCAAGTCGCGGGAGCGACGGCCGAGCTTTACCAGGTTCCGGAGCTGGTGCCTGAGGCGGCTTTACAGCGGACCGGAGCGGCGAAAGCCCGGACGGCGTTCGCGCACATACCGGTCGCCAGCGTCGACCATCTGGCGAGTGCGGATGCAATTATCATCGGAACTCCGACCCGCTTCGGGAACATGTGCGCGCAGATGCGCAACTTTCTCGATCAAACCGGCGGTCTATGGGCAAAGGGTGCGTTGGCCGGCAAAGTCGGCAGTGTTTTCACCAGCACAGGGACTCAGCACGGCGGACAAGAGACCACGATTGTTAGCGTCCATTGGACCCTCCTGCATCACGGTATGATCATTGTGGGTGTGCCATACACGGAGCCGGAGATCGCGAACATGAAGGAGATTACCGGTGGTTCGCCCTACGGCGCGGGCACGCTGGCGGGCGCAGACGGCTCGCGGACCCCGACGGACAACGAGCTTCGAATCGTGCGCGCGCAGGGTCGTCGCGTCGCCGAGATCGCCAAGCGCCTGAAGGGCGAGGGCTGATGAAAACCTTGCGCGGAGGAGCGAGCTTATGATCACGGTCAGAAAAAGCGATCGGCGCGGGCGTACCAAAATCGACTGGCTTGACAGCCGGCATACATTTTCGTTCGGTGACTACTATGACCCGTCGGCGATGGGTTTCTCCGTTCTGCGCGTGATCAACGAGGATCGCGTGGTGGGAGGCGGTGGCTTTCCAACCCATCCTCACAGCGACATGGAAATCGTCACCTGGGTGCTCGAAGGCGGGCTCGAGCATCGCGACAGCATCGGTAATGGATCGGTCATTCGACCCGGCGACGCGCAGCGGATGAGCGCGGGTCGTGGAATCCGCCACAGCGAGTTTAATGCCTCGAAGCACACACCGGTCCACTTCCTTCAGATCTGGCTGCTGCCGGCCGCGGCGGGGATCGACCCGGGCTACGAGCAGCGCAATTTTCCCGAGAGCACACGGCGCGGGCAGTTAAGGCTGGTTGTCTCAGCCGACGGAGCCGAGGGCTCCATAGTGATTCACCAGGACGCGCGGATGTACGATGGCATGCTCGAAGCGGGCGAGGGGACCGTCCACAGCCTTGCGCCGCTGCGCCGCGCCTATTTGCAGATAGCGCGCGGGAATGTGCAAGCGAACGGAGTCTCGCTAGGCGCGGGCGATGGCGCCGCCATCGAGAACGAGACTCGCCTCGATCTCAAGGCTCAGTCCGATTCCGAAGTGGTCCTGTTCGACCTACCCTGAACTTTCCAAACCGCATCGGTTGAAGTCGTAGCATTTCGGACACACGGTTCCACAGACCGAGCGCTCAAGCCGGGTTTCCGAAGCTTCCTTTCCTGGTCTCGTCTTCGCCAAGTTTGGATCCGTACGGCGACCAAACCTTAGCGATTGAAATGAGCGATCGAAGAACGACGCTCGCCTACGGATAGGATGGTGCTGCCAGCAACCGATCAGAGCGGTGTAGATCCGGCGGGCCCAGACCGACAACCAACGCTTTCGGCAAAAGGGGCTCGAATCGCATCCGCGACGCAATTCGAGGTTAAGGTTAGGGTACCGGGGCCGCGTTCAGCAGGCCGGCGGCCTCGTCGAACCCGAACATCACGTTGAGATTCTGAATCGCTTGGCCAGCTGCACCCTTGCCGAGGTTGTCGATCGCGGTGTTGATGATGAGGGTCTGGGTTCGCCGGTCGAGCACGAAGGCTATCTCGCAGAAATTGGTAGCGCGCACGTTGCGCAGCTCGGGCAGTTCTCCGGGCTTGAGCAGCCTGACGAAGCGCGCCTTCGCAAAGCTCGCTTCGAATGCCGTCCGCACATCCTCCTGGGTCGTGCCGGCACGAGGCCGCATGAACATCGTAGTCAGGATTCCGCGGGTTACCGGAAGCAGATGCGGCACGAACACCACGGCGACCTCGCGGCCCAGGACGGAGCCGATTTCCTGCTCGATTTCTGGAGTATGGCGATGGGTTCCCACCTTGTACGCGCGGAAATTCTCATTAACTTCCGCGAACAGGTATTCAACCGAAGCCGCCCGACGGGCGCCGGTGGTTCCCGATTTTGCATCGATGACGATCGACCCGGGTTCGATCAGATCGCGGCGAATGAGCGGTATTAACCCAAGCAGCGCACCGGTCGGGTAGCATCCCGGGTTAGCGACCAGGCGTGCTTCGCGTAGTTCGCCGCGGTGGAATTCGGTCAATCCGTAGACCGCCTCTTTGACTAGGGCGGGACCGGCATGATCGAACCCATAAGTAGCGCGATGGACTGCCGGGTCTTTCAGGCGGAAGTCGGCCGAAACGTCAACCACCTTGACGCCGGACTGGACCAGATCCGCAATCATCTGAAAGCCCACTTTTTCCGGCAGGCAGGATATGACCGCGTCGGCGCGCCCCGCCAGGAAGCCCGGACGTAGTTCCTCGAACGGCGGCAGATCGGTGCCGTCCATGTGGTGATAGACGTCTGCCACCTCGCGTCCCGCATAATGCTCGGAGGTGAGAGCGGAGATTTCGACGAACGGATGTGCAGCCAGGATGCGAACGGCTTCGATCCCCGAGTACCCGGAAGCGCCTACTACTGCGACGCGGATCCTGTCATGTGCCATCAAAGCTTCCTCGTGCTGTCGGCGGGATCGGTTTAACCCAACTATCACGAATCTGAAACCTTAACCAGTTCACTTGGTTTCGAATTCGAAAACCATCTCGCGCGGGGGCTCGTCGTGCGATTCATTGAGTTTCGCCAGGTAGAGGCTGACCACCTCGTCGGTGGGGCGAGCTGCGAGCATTTCTTCCAGTTGCGCTCTGGCCTGGTCGGCGTCCCCGTCCTTCAGCAGCTCGACGGTGCGCTCGAACTGATCGTAAAAGGTTGGATCGACCCCGTCATCGCGGCGTCCCACGACTTCCATTATCGCCACCAAGCTGGCCTTTCCTTTAACCTTCACCAGACCGATGTCGCGTGCGATGTAGGGCGCGCTCGCCTCGGTGAAGGCATCTTTGCTTACCAGGAACCGTACCCCGAATTTTCGCGTAAGACCTTCGAGCCGCGAGGCGAAATTAACGCTGTCGCCGATAACAGAATAGTCGAAGCGGCGTTCTCCGCCAAAGTTGCCGGCTATCGGATCTCCGGTGGCGATGCCGATACCGACCTCGAGATGCAGAAAGCGCGGGTCCTCCTTGCGCAGGCTCTCCAGCGCCGCGACCATTTGCAGTGCCGCATCGATCGCGCGACGGGCCGGATTTTCTAATTCGTAGGGCGCACCCCAGAAGGCCATGATTCCATCGCCCATCAGCTTGTCCACCACGCCACCGCTCTCCAGGATGATGTTAGTCATCCGGGTCATGTACACGTGAAGCATCGCGACTAGCTGGACCGGATCGGAGCGTTCAGCCAGCGAGGTAAACCCGACGATGTCAGCGAACAGGATTGCCACGTGACGCCGCTCGCCGCCTAACCTGAGTCCCTCGGGGTTATCGACCACGCTCGCGATCACATCGGGATGGAGATAGTGCTCGAAGATGTGGCGCAGATGGCCTTTCTCACGGCCTTCGGTGATGTAGCGATAGCCAAGCAGAATGACTACGGCGCCGCCGGTTATAACAAATGGCAGGACCATGCCGAGCATGACGCCGCGCTTTAACAGCATGAATTGCGCAAACCCGAAGTAGCTTCCCGCCAGCACCAGCATTGCCGCGACCGACCAGGCCGCGCTCAGCCAAGCCGTAGCAATCGACACCCCGATGCCTAGAAGCACGGCCCACACTCGTTCCATCACCAAGGTTTCGGTCTTCGAGTCATGAACGAAATCGCGGCTCAGAATAGTCTCGATCGCGTTAGCGTGGATTTCGACTCGCGGAAATTCGTTGCCGACCGGCGTGACTGCGCGATCTCCGAGTCCAGTACCGGTGACTCCCACTAGTACAATCTTGCCGGCCAGATCGTGGTCGTTGACGAGATGATTGATCACATCGGCAGCGGAGTAGTGGGGGATAGTGCCGGCAGGACCTTGGTAGGTCACCAGCATCCGCCCTACTTCATCCACCGGAATAATTGTGTCGCCAAGTACTGCCTGCGTGATTCCCGCGGCGCCGATCATCAATTCGCGTGGCGGCTGATCTTGGTATGCCCACACTGCCGTGATGAAAAGTGACGCCCATTGCCGGCCGTCGAAACTGATCGCCGTCATCTCCCGACGAAAAAGACCGTCATCATCACTATCAGCGTCCACGAAGCCGGCTTTTTTCGCCGCGCTGTTCAAAATCTGAAGCGGGGGACGGTAACCTCCCGCCGATATCAATTCAGGTGCCGCCCCAGGGTCCGTTCTTACATTCCATGACATCGGTTTCGGATCGATCACCTTGGTTAAGTAGTCCGCCTGGGTGGTGGGTGGGGCCGCACCTACCATATGGTCAGAGAAGTTGTAGGCGAGGATGGTCCTGCCGTGGGCCCGGATAGCATCTGCAAACATCTGATCGTTTCTCGGTCCCAGGATCCCGTGGATATCCTGGTTGGTGACGTGCAAGGTCTTCAGCTTGACGGTCAAGGCATCGCGTTCGACGTCCACCGGATCGCGCTCGTCAAACAGGACATCGTAACCGACTACTTTGACTTTATAGTCGATAAAGGCCTGCTCGAGATTTGCAAGGGTCCACCGATCCCAGGGCCAGCGGCCAATCTGTTCGAGACTTTTGTTGTCAATCGCGACGATTACGACTTTGTTCGAGAACGGACGATGAGACCTCGCACGAAGCCGCGCGTCAGAGACTTTGAGTTCAAGACTGACCAGCAGCCGGGGGTATGCGGCAAAGAACAACAGAAACCCCGCAGTGACCGCGAGGCCGAGGACAAAGGTGATCCAGTGGAACCTGCGGCCTGGTCGCCGCTTTTTCGGCACTTCAGGCATCTATCTCCAGCCGCTGATTGGAAAGACTAACCTGCCGGTGGCAGACGCGCCATGCCCGCCGCAGATGGCTGCAGGCATGCCACCATTGCGCCTTTGCAGGGGCTTATTCCAAGATGGTGAGCTGTTTATAGATGCTTATCTGGCCGTATCCATTCGCCGAGCCGTAGCCGGCCTGCGCACTGATTCCGACGTTCCAAGGCCGATAGTAGACGCCCAGGTCGGGTCCGCCCTGGCCTTCGACCCCGCTAATAAAGCCGCCACCATAGATGGCGCCCCCACCGCCTGCCATGAAGATCCATTTCCGGGTCGACCGGACGATGGCCTGCAGATCGATCGAGCTGGAGGTGACGCCGTTTTCGAAATTGTGGACGGCCGAAAATGAAAAGTTGAACGGATGCAGACTGTGCAGGAACAGCCAGCTCGAGAAGTCGCCTTCCACGGTGCTCGCATGGCTGTCGCCGGCATCGCGACCGCCGAGAATAAAAAGATGCGTACCCGGATAAAGGGTAAAGTCAGCCCCGCCCTGAAAGCGCACGAAATTAAGCCGCGCCTCATGGCCGGTACCGGGGTTTAGCGGATTGTCGAACCCCTCACCCTCCCACAGCTGGTAGCCGGTAATGCGTCCCACCGCTCCGATGTAGGGGGTAACGCTCTGCTCGACTTGTATGCCTTCCTGCAGGTCGCCGTATTTGTTGCTGATGAAACCCCCGCCAAAGAAATTCAGATTCAAAGTGGGTGGCTCCTGAAGCGTGAAGAACCCCGGGTAGATGTCGTCAAAGAAACCTTGTGCCGACGCCGCTGTTGCAAAGGCAATCACGGCGACGAAACCCGCCAGCGAACAGGTGAGTCTGACCGTCAGCTTGTGCATCGCAGTCCTCACAACCGTCCCTATTTCCCGCTCGCAGGCGGAGTCGTGGTGCTCGGACCCATCGACGCTCCCATGCATACCGGGCACGAGGGTGGAGGCACCGTCGACACCGGCGTTATGGCCCCATTGCTGCCCGGACTGCCGTGGCTGCCGGGGGCGCTGAAAGAAACGGCCCCGGTCATTCCGAGTGGTCCGGGCGATGTAGCGTTATTCGTGCCTGCAACGGTGGATTCGTAACCGGCGGGGACGTTGGTGAAGGCGGTCGGATTTGCGGCATTGGCAACATCCACTGAGCCTTCATAAACGGAGATGTCCGTAAAATCGTGAGCGTCGCCGAAGGTCGGACGTGAAACATTCGAGGTGTATGCGGTATCGAACAGGGTGCCTCTCGCCGCCGCGACCGCGTTGGGCGTGTGCACCTCGAAATTAGGTGCCGCGCCGCCTACGGTCCGGTTAACGAACGATCGCACGACGCCGCTGGCGAGGTTTACCTGGCTAGCAGCGCCGGCGTGCTGCGTAATGACCATGTTGCTGGAGTCGCTCAGTTCCAGCGTGCTTTGGTCGGTGAGCAGGACCACGACGTGGCCATCATCACCGGTAATGAGTCGGTCACCGACTTCTACCGGCATCACACGGGTCACCGGTATGGTCGCCACCCCGCGGTGGAGCTGCACGGTCCCCGAGACCTCGCTCAAGGTGCCCGCGTTTGCTACCTGGGCAAACACAGCTGCCGGCTGCAGCACGAGCAAGACAATGAAAGCGAAAATCAGCCCGAGCGACTCACGCGTAGGCTGGTGTACACGAAATGAGCGCATGTTGTTGTTCCTTCGCTGCTCAACGCATCGTTCTATTCGGCGCGGTGAAGACTGTCAATCCAAACCGAGGGCTGGTTCGGCCGAGCGAACTTCAGCGTCTGCCCACTATAGGGCGCCCAGTAGCAGTTTTGGGCCGGAACTCACTGAATTCCGGCCCGTTGTTTTTGTGGGATTAAGGACTAGCGCTTTGAATATTGCGGACGCTTGCGTGCCTTATGACGGCCATACTTCTTGCGCTCGACCTCGCGCGGGTCGCGCGTGAGCATACCGGCCTTGCGCAGCGCCGGGCGGAGCGTCTCGGAAGAGGCGACCAAGGCGCGCGAGATGCCGTGGCGCACCGCGTCGGCCTGCGCGGCGTTGCCGCCGCCTTCGACGCTGACCACGATGTCGAATTGCCCTTTGGTTTCCGTGATTTCGAAGGGCTCCAGAATCAACATGCGCGAGGTATCGCGGGGGAAGTAGTCTTCCAGCGAGCGCTGGTTAATCAGGATGGTACCAGCGCCGGGGAACAAGCGCACTCGCGCGACTGCGGTCTTGCGGCGTCCAGTAGTCCAGATAATGTTCTTTTTCTCTGCCATGTGAGTGATTTAACGTCCGAGCTTAGAGCTTGACCGGGTGTGGCTTCTGGGCACTATGAGGATGTTCCGCGCCGCCGTACACCTTGAGCTTCGTGAAGAGCCGCCGACCCAGGCGGCTCTTGGGTAGCATCCCTCGAACGGCGGTTTCGACCAGCCGCTCGGGCTTCGACTCGCGCAGCTTGCCTGCGGTGATCATCTTGATACCGCCAGGGTACTCGGTATGCCGATGATAGATTTTGTCGGTCGCCTTGGCACCGGTCAGTTTGACCTTGGCCGCGTTGATTACGACCACGAAGTCTCCGGTGTCTTGGTTGGGGGTAAATTCGGGCCGATGTTTTCCGCGCAACAGGCTCGCGGCGCGTGTTGCCACCCGTCCCAGCGAACGGTCGGCCGCGTCAATCAATAGCCACCGCCGGTCACGGAGCGCTGCCTCGTGCGACACGCTTTCGGTCTGCTCGGTCAATTTCACTTCTTCACCTGCCGCGTACTCGGGACGAGCCCACGCAGATCTCCGAGCCGCGCAATACGATTTGGCGGGGCCGATGGGATTTGAACCCACGACTTCCGACGTGACAGGCCGGCGTTCTAACCGGGCTGAACTACGACCCCGCCCGAACCATCCTTTTTTACATTTTCCCACGCACGGGGCAACCAACTGCCGGCCGCGCAAGCATCGCCAGGGACGCACAGAGCCCGCCACCTGCGCAGCGGCGGGGAACTAGGTAGAAATCTGGCGAGCCCCGCTGTGATATATAGCTAAGCGTCAGGAGTAGATGCTCACGGTGACAAGCCGCATAGGAAGACACGGCTCAATAGGAGTCGCTTGACGTGAAACGGGTTCCAATGCTCGGGTCTGGCGCCTACAGCGATGGGCATCCGCTGGACACCGTTCACTATTTTGAGTGCAAGCTGATCCTTAAGCCTGATCGCTTTACTTCGTCTCCATCTTTTCACGAGTTCGGCAAGCTGGCGCGCGGCGTCGCGAAGGATCTGGGCATAGGGTTTTCAACCGGCGCCTTCAAAGGTTTAAGACCGCGAATCCGGGAGGTCGTGTTTCTCGATACCAGGGATTTCGCGCTCTACAACCATGCATTCATCCTGCGCCGCCGTATCGCGTACGAAGACGGCTTTCCGGTAGAAGATCCGGAAATCGTATTCAAATTCCGGCATCCGGACTTCCAGACTGCCGCCGAAATGGATGTGCGACCCAACATCGCGACCCCCTACCGGGTCAAATTCAAGGCCGAGGCTCTTCCCCTGAAAGAGAAGCTCGGCGGTCTTCGCATGTTGTATTCGCACAACGTCGAGTTTCCATTGCAGCGCGAAATGCAGTCGGTGTCGATGGCGGCACTGGCCGACTTCTTTCCGGCCCTGAGAAATATCGGGAAGTCGACGGAAAAACTCTCCCTGGTCAATCACACGATCGTCGAGGAAGTGTTGCAGGATCTGGGGGTTTTGGACTTCGGCAAGGGAGTCACCGCCAAGTCCAACGCCTCATTGTGGCGCGAACGGGGCGAGCACAAGCTGCTAGTCGGCGAATTTTCTTATGAATGCAAGTTCAAGCGCAGAAGCGAGCTTCATGAAAAAGCTCTCGAACGATGCCAGAGCTTCTTAATCGCATTGCAAAACGTTGCCC
The DNA here is from genome assembly GCA_036495685.1 of Candidatus Binataceae bacterium. NCBI lineage: Bacteria > Candidatus Binatota > Binatia (SeqCode) > Binatales (SeqCode) > Binataceae (SeqCode) > Binataceae bacterium (SeqCode). Next base: position 54,527 of record DASXMJ010000163.1, read on the forward strand.
GGGATTGGGTTTCGACTGGAACCACCAAGACCGGGATCGTCTATCACTTGAAGGGCAATCCTCCATGCAGTCACGAGTGACGGTCCGGCCTGAACCAAACTGCCGTCGCTCAGCGCTGCTCGGGTACTTCGAACCACAGGGTCGCCAGTGGCGGAAGAGTGATCGACATCGAGCAGGGCAGGGCGTGCCAGGGCGTGTGGGCGGCATAGGCGCCGCCGGCGTTGCCCTGGTTGCTGCCGCCATAGACAGTCGAGTCGGTGTTCAGCACTTCGCGGTACAAACCGGCAACCGGAACCCCAACCCGGTAGCCTCTCCGCACCACCGGTGAAAAATTGCAGACGCAAACCAATCTGCTCCCCGAAGAGGGCGCGGTACGCATGAAGGCGATCGCATTCTCATCGGCATTGTTCGCGTCGATCCAGCAAAAGCCCGCTGGGTCATGGTCGGCTTCCCATAGAGCCCGCTCGCCGCGATAAATGCGATTGAGATCGCGCACCAGCGCCTGCAGTCCACGATGGTCCGCTTCGGCCAGCAGATTCCAGTCGAGGCTCTGGTCATGGTTCCATTCGCGCCATTGGCCGAATTCACCCCCCATGAAGAGAATTTTCTTGCCGGAGCGAGCCCACATGTAGCCGAACAAGGCGCGCAAGTTTGCGAACTTCTGCCATCGGTCGCCAGGCATTTTGTCCAGCAGCGAGCGCTTACCGTACACGACTTCGTCGTGAGAGAGGGGCAGGACGAAATTTTCGAACCACGCGTAGACGAACCCGAACGTCAGATCGCGATGAGAGTAGCGCCGATACACCGGATCCTTGCTGAAATAATCGAGCGTGTCGTGCATCCAGCCCATGTCCCACTTGAAACCAAAGCCGAGGCCACCCACGTACAGAGGGCGACTGACCCCCATCCAGGCGGTTGATTCTTCGGCGATCATCGCGACGCCCGGATGCCGTGCATAAACCTGTTGGTTCAGTTCGCGCAGAAACGCGACTGCCTGGAGGTTCTCGTTGCCGCCGTGGACGTTGGGAATCCACTCACCGCGACGTCGTCCGTAATCGAGGTAGAGCATCGATGAGACCGCATCGACGCGAAGCCCATCGGCGTGAAACTCCTCCAGCCAATAGTGCGCACTGCCGAGCAGAAAGCTGCGAACCTCATCGCGCCCGAAATTGAAGATGTAGGTATTCCATTGCGGATGGTAACCCTGGCGCGGGTCGGCGTGTTCGTATAGCGCGGTGCCGTCAAAGCGGCCGAGTGAGAATTCGTCGTTAGGAAAATGCGCCGGCACCCAATCCAGAATCACCCCGATGCCGCTCTGATGGAGCCGATCGATCAGGTAGCGAAAGTCATCAGGCGATCCATAGCGTGCCGTCGGTGCGTAATAACCGGTCGTCTCGTACCCCCAGGAGCCGGCGAACGGATGCTCCATCACCGGCAAAAATTCGACGTGCGTGAATCCTAGGTTGGTAAGGTAGTCACATAGCTGATTCGCCAGTTCCCGGTAGGAGAGCGGACGATTGCCCTCCTCTGGCACTCGGCGCCATGAGCCAAGATGGAGTTCATATATCGCCATCGGACTGCGCAGCGTGTCGCGACTTGCGCGTGCGGACATCCAGGCACCGTCATTAAACGAGTAGGTTGATTGATAGATCCGCGACGCGGTCGCGGGCGGACATTCGGTGGCCGAGGCGAATGGATCGCTCTTGAGCAGGAAGCCGCCCTCCGGGGTGCGTATCTCGTATTTGTAAAAGGTGCCCGCGCCCAAGTCTGGAATGAACAGCTCCCAAACCCCGGAGCTGCCCAGCATCCGCATCATGTGGAGCCTTCCGTCCCAGTTGTTGAAGTCACCGACTACGCTGATCCCGGCGGCGGTGGGCGCCCATACCGCAAACGAGGTCCCGGCGACGCCCGCGACTTCGCAGACATGACTGCCCATCTTCTTCCAGATCTGTTCGTGTTTCTGTTCCGCCCATAAATATATGTCCATGTCACCGAGGGTTGGCGGAAAGGAATATGGTTGCCTCACGGTGACCCGATGCTGGCCAGGATATTCTACCTCCAAGCGATGACGAAAAATCTCGGGACCTGTTTCCGGGACCGCTACTTCAAACAACCCGGGTTCCGGCCGCGCAATCATTGCGCGCGGTGGCTGATCATCCAGCAGCAGCGAAATTTGCACGGCCTCGGGGCGATAAGCGCGGATGATCGCGCCCCCATCGGTCAGATGGGCTCCCAGGATCGAATGGGGATCGCGATGCCGAAGCTCGAGGAGGCGTCTTAAGTCATCGCGCGGAATAGACGAGACGCGGCCCCCACCCTTCCGGTCTGCCTGGCCGCGCGATGGTGTCGATGTCGGTCGGTCCGTCCTCTCATTCATGAAGCAGTCCTTCCAGGGGAGCTACCCTCGCCGCCGCTCCATCCCGTCACTTTACGCGTGCGCTTCTCCCGGTGCCGGACCGAGTATCGAGGCGATTCCGCTCAGAGGGATCACCAGCCACTCGGGGCGATTGTTCAGCTCGTAGTTAAGCTCGTAAATGGCTTTTTCCATGGTGAATGCTTCCAGCATGGTTTTGAGCTCAGCGGGATTTTGGGGAACAAAGGGTGCTTTCGCTGTCGTTTCCAGATAGCCGCGTAGGAAGGCCCACGAAGCCCACGCCTGCCAAAACTTTGCCCAGGGCTCCGCGGTCTGCAGGTTCATCTCGCCCAATGACCCCGCGTTGAGTTGCTGAATCGTCGCGCTCATGGCCGCGTAGTCGAACGAGCGCAACACCCCCGCCACGTCCTGCAGCGCGGAACGTTTGCGACGCCGTTCGCTCAACTCGCGTGCCGGCTCGCCTTCGAAATCGATGATTACGAAGTCCTTGCCGGTGTACAGAACCTGGCCGAGATGCAGATCGCCGTGGCATCGCATGCGGACCACCGAAGTTCGGCAGCGCAGGAAGGCGTCGAAGCGCGATACGATTTCGGCCTCTCGATTGATGACTATCTGAGTTTGCCGCGCCAGCTCCTTTGGGATGAACGCGCGCCGACGGTTCACTACCCGAATCGCCTGCGTCAGCAGATTACGCATCGACTGGTAGGTTGACCGTTGAAAGAAGGCGGAGAAGGGCTCCGGCGCAAACTCGGGCTCACTCTGGTTGGAAGCCAGCGCGAGATGAAGTTCGCCAACCCGGTGGCCCAGAAGCCGCGCCGCATCCAGGTAGGCACCCAGCAATTCAACCGCGAGCGGGTCCGCTTCCTCGCGCGCGAGCAGATCGAGCGCGTTAGTCGCGGGCAATTGGGCCAACGCCGGTTTGGTCGCGGCAGTCTCCAGGTAGTGCGCGAGTTCGTCCAGCGAGAACTGCCAGGCGTCTCCCTTGTTGGGTACGAAGCCTTGCAACACTCCGACCGCTTCTGGCTCGCCGCGTCCAAAGCGATACTCGAGCCATCCCGCCAACGGCGGCACGTGCGAAAAGAGACCGTGGGAAGTCAGAAAGCGCGTGATCTCGAGATCCGGATTCAAGCCACTTTCGAGCCTCCGGAAAAGTTTCAAAATGAGGCGGTCGCCATAGGCAATCGAGGTATTGCTTTGCTCGACTTTGAGCGCCCGCGGTTCAAGGGCGGCGTCGCCTCGAAGTTCCGACAGCGCATGCGTTGAGTGTGCCAACAGCTCGCCGGTGACGCCGTGGTGGTGTCGATGATGGGTGATCATATCCAGCAGCGCCGTTCCAAATTCCGGATCGATCGAGGCGTCGTACACGACCCCCGCCTGGTCTCCGTTGCTGCCGGCGCCGGTGACCTCCGCAATCACCCGCTCGGGGGCCCGCGATTTCACGTCCCGCGCACGATCGCCCGCCGCTATCGCGAGCGGGAGCAAGTACCTTTCGGGGTCACCATTGAAGTAGTCGACATTCAGCACGCCGAGTTGGGGAGCGTGCGGCGCTTCCGACATGGGAAAGGTTTCTATCACCGTTACCGTTTTGATCGAGCGAGTCTTGGCTCGAAACCAGCGGCAGTGAGGCAGGTAGTCCGGCATGGCGCGCGCGATGGTTTCGCGCGCGCCTCTTCGCAACATGGCGTCAAAGCTAGCACCGGCTTCAACCCGCGGCGGCTGGTAGTCCGCGCGCTCCTCGGGGGCATGCTTGGGCGATTCAAGGGAAAACCAGAAAAACGTGTGCGGTCCCAGGGTCAGCAGATAGGGCAGTTCGCCGATTTTCGGGAAGCTTGTACGCCCAAACAGCTCCACCGGCGTTATGTCTTTGAACTTGGACATGTCGAGTTCGACGTACTGAACAAAGCGCGAAAGGTTTGCAACCACCAGGATGCGTTCTTCCTGGTAGCTGCGGAGGAAGGCGAGAATATGGGAATTCTCCGGATTGAGGAATTCGATGGAGCCGCGTCCGAACGCCTTGAATTGTTTGCGTAACGCGATCAGGCGCCGCATCCACCACAACAGCGAGTGGCGGTTGGCGTCCTGCGCTTCGACGTTGATGGTCTGATAGTGGTACTCGTAGTCGATGATTATGGGCAGGATCAGTTGCTGCGGGTTGGCGCTGGAGAACCCGGCGTTACGATCCGCCGCCCATTGCATCGGGGTGCGGACTCCGTCGCGATCGCCGAGGTAGACGTTGTCGCCCATTCCGATCTCGTCGCCGTAGTAGATGACCGGCGTCCCCGGGAGCGAAAAGAGCAGAGCGTTGTGTAGCTCGATGGTCCGGCGATTGTTCCCCAAAAGCGGCGCCAGACGGCGGCGGATACCCAGGTTTATGCGCATGCGCGATTCCTGCGCATACGCCTTGTACATATAGTCGCGCTCCTCGTCGGTGACCATCTCGAGCGTCAACTCGTCGTGATTGCGAAGAAACAGTGCCCACTGGCACGAGGGATCAATCTCGGGGGTCTGGGCCCAGATGTCGGTAAACGGATACCGATCCTCCATGCGCACTGACATGAACATTCGCGGCATGAGCGGAAAATGGAATGCCATGTGGCATTCTTTGCCTTCCGCCAGGTAGGCGACCGCGCTTTCCGGCCACTGATTGGCTTCGGCGAGCAGCATGCGGTCGGCGAAATTGGCGTCTACATAGTGCCTCAATTCGCGCAGGAACGAGTGAGTCTCGGGCAGGTTCTCGCAGCCGGTTCCTTCCCGTTTGTAGAGATAGGGGACCGCGTCAAGCCGCAGGCCATCAACTCCCAGACTCAGCCAGAACGAAACCACCCGCAAGATCTCGCGGCGCACCGCTGGATTGTCGTAGTTGAGATCGGGCTGATGTGAGTAGAAACGATGGAAGTAGTACGCCTTGGCCACGCGATCCCAGGACCAGTTGGACCCCTCAAAGTCCTGAAAAATAATGCGGGCCTCCTTGTAGCGCTCGGGCGTATCGCTCCAGATGTAGTAGTCGCGGTGCGCGCTACCGACCGGTGACTGGCGCGCGCGCTGGAACCACTCGTGTCGCTCGGAGGTATGGTTCAGCACCAGTTCGGTGACTACTTTGAGGCCTCGCTGATGGGCCTCGCGCAGAAACAACTTGAAGTCCGAGAGGGTGCCGCACTCCGGATTGACATCTGTATAGTTCGCAATGTCGTATCCATCGTCCCGCATCGGCGAGGGGTAAAAGGGCAATAGCCAGAGCGTAGTAACTCCCAGGGCCTGGAGGTAATCAAGTTTCTTTGCTAGTCCGGGAAAATCTCCGACCCCGTCGCCATTGCTGTCGTAAAACGAGCGCACGCGCAGTTCATAGAAAACCGCATCTTTGTACCAGAGCGGGTCGCGCTTTGCGCCATTTTCGGTTTCGTGCTCTAAGGGCATTCGATTACCATCGTGTATCGACCTTCAGGATATGGGCCGGTTCTATGAACGGATCGAGACGCACGTAATTGCGCTCCGACCAAGTATAGGTGGCGTTGGTCAGGAGATCGGTCACGCGATAGGACTGCCCAGGCGCCACCCCTACGACTTCGGGCGGAACAAACGCGGTGCAAATTTGCGCATGGAGGGGGTCGAGATTCACCGCGGTCAGGATGACGTTTGAACGATCCGGCAGCGCCTTGGCGTAGAAGATGATTTGCTCGTTGTCGGTATCCAAAAAACGCAGATTCGATAGATGCTGCAAGGCCGGATTAGCGCGGCGAATCGCGTTGACCCGCGCGACGAATTCTTTGATGTTGCCGGGCCGGTTCCAATCGCGCGGCTTGAGCTGGTATTTCTCAGAATCCAGGTACTCTTCGGTGCCCGGTATCGCCTGGTTTTCGCAAAGTTCGTAGCCGCTGTAGATGCCATATGAGGGTGCGAGGGTCGCGGCGAGCACCAGTCTCATTTTGAATGCGGGGCGCCCGCCGCTCTGTAGCACTGCATGCAAGATATCGGGCGTGTTGGTAAAGAAGTTGGGTCTGAAATAGTCACGCATCGGGCTCTGCGTGAGTTCGGTCAGGTACTGAGTCAATTCATATTTAGTGTTGCGCCAGGTGAAATAGGTATAAGACTGCGTAAAACCAGCCTTGGCCAGCACCTTCATCATCTTTGGCCGGGTGAAGGCCTCCGCCAGGAAAATCACCTCCGGGTAAACCGACTGCACTGCGTTTATCAGCCACTCCCAGAACGCGACAGGCTTGGTGTGGGGGTTGTCGACCCGGAAGATCGTCACACCCTGCTCGATCCAGAATCGGATCACACCCAACAACTCGTCCAGCAGTTCGCGCTGGTGGGCGGTATCGAAGTCGATAGGGTAGATGTCCTGGTACTCCTTGGGAGGGTTCTCGGCGTACTTGATGGAACCGTCGGGCCGCCGATGAAACCATTCGGGGTGCTCCTTGACCCATGGGTGATCCGGCGAATTTTGAATCGCGAAGTCGAGCGCGACCTCTAAACCAAGGTTGTTGGCGGCCAGGACAAAGCGCCGGAAGTCTTCCAGTGTTCCAAGGTCGGGATGGATAGCCGTGTGCCCGCCGGTTTCTGCCCCGATTGCCCAAGGACTTCCGACCGCATTACTTCCGTCCGGAGAATTTCCCGGACCTTTGCGGTTGGTATGGCCAATCGGATGAACCGGCGGAAGGTAGACCACGTCGAAGCCAAGGTCGCGAAGCTCCGAGAGGCGGCGCCCGGCATCGCGCAGGGTGCCGGAGCGGTCGGCCGCGGCCCCCTGGGAGCGCACGAACATCTCATACCAGGTGCCGAATCGAGCCCGAGGGCGATCGACGACCAACTCGAGCGGGGGGTCGAACCTCGTCACCCCTGCGCGCTCGCCGCTGCGTGCCGCTACCTCCGCCAGCTCTGGATTCGAGAGCACTTCCAGCGCCACCCTTTCGTGGTTACTCGCCCGTAGCCCCTCAACACAGTCGCGGAGCAAATCCGCATCGTGATCGCGCGCCGTACGAACCATGCGCTCCAGCAGGGCAATCCCTTCGCGGAGATCCGAAGAGACCTCGCGGCCTGCCTGTGCCTTCTTGATAAAATCGCTGCTCCAGGTGGCAAAGAGATCGGTCCACGCTGCAATGGTGAATACGTAGCGGGCGTTCTCCGGGGGTACGAACTCGCCACGCCAGCGATCGTTGTCGAGCGCGACCATCGGTGCCTCGACAAACGCCTCCTCGTCTTTGCGCTTCCATTCCACGACGGCGCGCACGACCTGGTGGCCGTCACGGAAAATGTCCGCTTCGACCACGCAGGGTTCGCCGGCAATTTGCTTCGCTGGATATCTGCCGCCATCAACTGACGGAGTGATGGCCTCTATAATGATGTGCCCGACGTGCCAATCCGGGGGAGCAGGGAAGGTTCCGTTCCTGGATTGACGAGACCGCATTCGCTCGGACCTTTCGCAATTTATCGGGAAGCGAGGGGCTCCCTTTTAGGCCTAACTAGGCGCAATCGCGATTTCTTGACCCCGCAGACAGCAACGCGCGTGCCGTCAGACTACCGACGGTAATCCTTTCGTTCCTCTTAGGCAAAACATTTTTCCATGAAGCAATGCGCGCTGGCTCGGTAAATTCTGCCCCACCGGATTGTGGGACGTGGGGCCCGTTTCCGGTCACCTGCGCCTCGCGGCGAAGAGCGACACGAGGGCCGTTGGGCGGATATATCGCCGGGAGGGAAGCAGCGAAGGGTAGTTTTGTCGGCGGGTGGTTTTTGCAAGGCAAGCATATGGCCGTCGGAGCCTTTTTCGGATCGAAACTTGCCACGCTCGGAACGCTGCCCTATCCTGATTACGGCTGCGAAAACGCCTTTCCTGGCGTAGAAGCGAGCGCCGTTTCCGAGAGCTTCTCTGCCTATGTGGATCGTCCGTCTAGCCTTGCGCCGTCCGCTCTCGGTAGCGGTCATGGCGCTTCTGATGTTGGTGCTGGGGGTCCTTTCCTTCTCACTGATGAACGTCGACATTTTTCCTGCCATCAATCTGCCAGTAGTGATGGTGGTGTGGAACTATCCCGGCCTCTCCGCGTTCGATGTCGAGCGGCGGATGGTGTTTATCAGCGAACGCGCGTACTCGACCACGGTCAATGACATCGAGCACATTGAATCCAGCTCCATCAATGGGCTGGGAATCCTCCATGTCTATTTTCAGCCCGGCACCGACGTAGGCGGGGCGATCGCCCAGATCAACGCGGTCTCCCAGACCATCTTGAGCATCCTGCCGCGCGGAATTCAGCCGCCGCAGATCATCTCCTTCAACGCGTCCAACGTTCCGGTCGCGCAGCTCAACGTGTACAGCGACGTACTCTCCACCGCGAAACTGTTCGACTACGGACTGAACTTTATCCGCATTCAGCTATTCACGATTCCAGGGTTTTCTTCACCCGCGCCCCTGGGCGGCGTGAGCCGCAACGTGATGGTCAATATCGACCCAACCAAATTGTACGCCAACGGCCTTTCCGCATATGACATTGGCAATTCGCTGGCCGCCAGCAACGTCGTGATTCCCTCCGGCCAAGCCAAGATGGGGAACTACCAGTACAACGTCGACGTCAACATGAGCTTCCCCACGGTAAGCGACTTCAACAGCATGCCCGTCAAGTATGTGGGAGCTTCTCCGATCCTGCTGGGGGACGTTGCGCCGGTGACCGACTCGCATCAGCCCGCTAGTAACATTGTGCGCGTCGATGGCCGCCAGGCGACCTACCTGATGGTCATCAAGCACGCCGATGCATCGACGCTGACGGTGGTCGACGCGGTCAGGAGCAAGATTCCGGAAATTCTCGCGACCGCGCCTCAGGGACTGAAGGTCGCACTCGCATTCGATCAATCCAAGTTCGTGCGTGCCGCCCTGTGGGATGTCGTGCAGGAAGCGGCGACCGCCGCCGCCCTGGTCGCGGTGATGGTGCTTATCTTTCTTGGCTCGCCGCGCAGCATGTTGATCGTCATCACCTCGATCCCGCTCTCAATTCTGACCGCGATCGTAGGTCTCAAGCTCAGCGGACAGACCATCAACACGATGACGCTGGGTGGTGTCGCGCTGGCAGTCGGCATGTTGGTCGATGATGCCACCGTGGAAATCGAAAACATCCACCGCAATCACGCGATGAATAAGCCGCTGCTGGTCGCGATTCTTGACGGCGCGCACCAGATCGCCACGCCCACGCTGGTTGGCACGCTTTCCATCTGCATCGTTTTTTTTCCAGTGGTCTTGCTCACGGGAGTGGCACGGTTTCTGTTCACTCCCCTGGCCCTGGCGGTGGTGTTCGCGATGCTCACGTCCTACCTGCTGTCCCGGACGCTGGTGCCGACCATGGCCCGCCACCTGCTGGGCGACACTCACGAGGAGAACGTCGGCGGCGGAGCGGGGTGGTGGAATCGCTTCGTGCGCGGCTTCGAAGCTCGCTTCGACAAGTTGCGCGACCGCTATCGCGACGCGCTCGGATCCTTCATCGCGCGGCGGACTTTTTCACTGGCCTGCGTCGCCGCGCTGATTGTGGTTTCAATGGGCCTGATGTTTACGGTGGGAGAAGATTTCTTTCCGCCGGTGGATGCCGGCATGATGCGACTGCACGTGCGCGCTCCAACCGGAACCCGCATCGAACATAGCGAGCTGCTGGTCGACGACATCGAGCAGACCATTCGCGGCATCGTGCCGGCCGACGAGCTCGAAAGCATAAGTGACAACATCGGCCTACCCACCTCCTACGATCTCGCCTTTTACCAGACCGACAGCATCGGGCCACAGGACGCCGACGTTCTCATTCAGCTCAAGCCCAAGCATCGCCCCACGTCTGGCTATCAGGAGCAAATACGCAAGGTCCTCTCAGCGCGGTATCCGAATGTTACTGCATACTTCCAGGCTGCCGACATTGTCGGGCAGGTTTTGAATTTCGGGCTGTCCGCGATGATCAATGCGCAGATCAACGGCAACAATCTGCAGAGCAACTACGATATCGCGTTGCGTCTTCAGGATAAGATGGCGCAGATTCCCGGCGTGGTGGACCTTCGGATCGCCCAGCCGCTGGATTACCCAACCCTCAAGGTCGATTTGGATCGCGCTAAAGCGCTTCAGTTCGGCATCACACAAACCCAGGTCGCATCAAGCCTGCTTGCTTCGCTCAGTGGCGCGACATTGCTGCAGCCCAATTTCTGGCTCGACCCGGTCAATGGAGTTAACTACAACGTCATTGCCCAGGTGCCGCAGCAGATCTTCAGCTCGGTAAACGCCATCGGCAATACTCCGCTCAGCGTAACGCCGCAGATCGCCAGCGCGCAGCAGGTGGTATCGCAGAACTCCTACCAAGCGGGCAGCCAGCCGCAGTTGCTGGGCAACCTCGCGACCGTTCATCGGGACTGGGACCCCGCGGTCGTCGCCCACTACAGTGTTCAGCGCGTGATCGATGTCAATTGCGCGGTATCGGGGCGCGACCTGGGCAGCGTCAGCGCCGAGGTACAGCGCGAAATCAACGGCCTGGGCAAGCTGCCAGCCGGAACCCATGTGGTGATTCGCGGACAGAGCGCCGCAATGCACGAGTCCTTTAAGACCTTGGGGGAAGGACTGATCCTGGCAATCATCCTCGTCTACCTCCTGATGGTTGCCAATTTCCAGTCCTGGCTTGAGCCCTTTATTATCATGATGGCGGTGCCCGGCGCGCTGGCGGGGGTGCTGTGGATGCTGGTGATCACCGGCACGACCATCAACGTTGAATCATTGATGGGCGCGATAATGGCGGTCGGGGTTGGCGTCGCCAATGGCAACCTGCTGATAACTTTCGCCAACGAGCTGCGCGAGGAGGGCTACAGCCCGGTGGCCGCCGCGATTCAGGCAGGCCGGATTCGCTTCCGGCCGATTATCATGACGGCGCTCGCCATGATTCTGGGAATGCTGCCGATGGCCTTGGCGCTTGGATCTGGCTCGGAGCAGAACGCTCCGCTGGGCCGCGCGGTTATCGGCGGCCTCGTGGTGGCCACCGCCATGACCCTGTTTGTGGTGCCGGCGGTCTATTCGATCTTCAGCCGCTCGCTGATCGGAAAGCATCAGCGCGACGCCGAAATCGAGGCAATCGGTCTGCCGGGCGCCTAGCCGCGGAAAGAAATGGAAGAAGATCCAAGAGAATATCAGGCCAAGCCGCCCGGCAAGTTTTTCTTTGCTGGATGGGTTGGTGCGATCGCCCTGGCGGTGATCGCGACTGCCGGCCTGGTGCTCGCGCGCGATTTCTGGATCGGCCGCCAGAGCTCCGAGCTTGCGCGCGAGAACGCCATGGGTATGCACGTCCTGGTGAGGCCCGTGATGCATGCTCCGACGGTCCGCCACGTCAAGCTGCCAGCGTCGCTGCGCGGCTTCGATGAGACCGACATCTTTGCGAAGGTTGCCGGCTACCTGGGGAAGATCAACGTTGACAAGGGCGACCGTGTCAGGGCCGGCGAGGTTATCGCTATCGTCGACTCGCCCGAGACCGATCACCAGGTCGCCAACGCTCGCGCCAACTACAACCTGGCGCTAGTGACGGATCGCCGCTACCGGCAACTCCTCGACAGCGGCGTCATATCCCGCCAGGACTTCGACAACCAGCATGCGAACATGCTCCAATTGAGAGCCACCCTGGAACAAATCCTGGCATTGCAGAAGTACGAGGTGGTCACCGCGCCGTTCGATGGGATCGTGTCGTGGCGGTACATCGACCCGGGCCATCTGGTTCCGCAAAGCACCGCGGGCTCAAGTGCGACCAGCGCGATCGTGCAGGTCGCGAGACTGAAGCCCTTGCGCTTGTTCGCGTATATGCCGCAGAACACCGCTCTATTCCTAAGAAATGGCGACCATTCGACGTTTCAAGTGAATGAATATCCCCAGCGTACGTTCGACGGGATCGTGGCGCGGCATCCCCAAGCGCTGGCGGCCGACTCGCGCACGATGATCGTCGAGGTCGATCTGCCCAATGAAGATGTTGCTCTCTATCCGGGCATGTATGGGTTTGTGACCTTCACGGTGTCGACCCCGGGGGGCGCACCTCTGGTGCCGGACGACGCCTTGATCTTCCGCAACAACAGGATTTATGTGCCGATCGTGCGTGCAAATCGACTGCACCTGGTGGAAGTTGGGCTGGGCTTCGACAACGGGGTGTCTGTGCAAA
>DASXMJ010000164.1 GCA_036495685.1 Candidatus Binataceae bacterium
CAGGCCGCCGCCGCCACGCCGGCCCAACCCAACGGCGGCCTGCGCTCGGCGCGCGCCGACTTCGAGGCGCGCTACATCGGCCAGGTCTTCGCCCAACACCAGCGCAAACTCAAGGAATACCAAATCCGTTGACCAACTCGCCGCGCGAGTCAGCTGCGTGCTCGGTCTCCTTACGGCGGGCTGCCCACGCGATCCTCATGGATCGTTTTGAATAGAATTGATGCGGTGGTTGAGGAAGCCGATCCGACTTAAGTCGGTCGTCCCTAGGGAACTGTCTTCAGCCTTACGGCTAGACCGTCAAGGCTTCGCCAGCAGCTTCTGCGGCAGCTGTGACGGCCTGATCGATCGCCTTGCGGTCGATTCCGAAATGAGTGACGGCCCGCAGCCGGTTCGAACCGCTGCAGCTGACCAGAACTTTTCGGCCCTTGAGCGCGGCCTGAAACTTCTGCGCGGACCGGTCGCCGTCGAGGTCAAAGAAGACCATGTTGGTTCGGCGCGATACTTCCTGGACCTTGATGCCTGCAACTCGTGCCAGCCCTTTGGCCAGAGCGCTCGCGTTGAGATGGTCCTCGGCGAGCCGCTCCACCATCGTTTCCAGCGCTACGATTCCGGCCGCGCCGATTATGCCCGCCTGGCGCATCCCGCCACCGAGCAACTTGCGCACGCGATGCGCCTGGGTGATGAAATCGCGCGTACCGCATAGGAGCGACCCGACCGGGCATCCCAACCCCTTGGAGAGGCAGAAGGTTACCGAATCCGCGTAGCTGGCCAGGGTACGGACGTCGCTTTCCAGAGCGATGGCGGCATTGAAAATCCGCGCGCCATCCAGATGCACCGGGACCCCATATTTGCGTGCCAACGCCGCGACCTCGGCCATGTGCGAAGCGGTCACCGCTACCCCACCACAAAGGTTGTGAGTGTTCTCCAGCGCGACCAGCGAGGGCTGCGCGAAATGCGCGTCCGGCGGAGTAGCCAGTTCATATTCCAGTTCGGTCAAGTCCAGGGCGCCGGTTCCAAGATTCGTAACCGGTGTCATCACCACACCGCCCACCACCGCGCCGCCTCCGGCCTCCCACAGATAGGCGTGCGCCTTGGAGCCGACAATCGCTTTGCGTCCGCGCGGACAATGCACCATCAGAGCTATCAGGTTCGCCATGGTACCGCTGGGCACCAGCAGAGCCGCCGCCTTGCCGGTCAGCCTCGCAGCCATCTCTTGGAGCCGGTTAACTGTCGGATCTTCTCTATAGAAGTCGTCGCCTAACTCCGCGTGCGCGATGGCCTCGCGCATTTCGACCGTCGGCAGAGTCACAGTATCGCTGCGAAGATCGATAAACGGCTGGTCCTTTGAAGCGGCATATCCGTTGTGGAGGCCGAGGGACCTTCCCGATGCGATTGGTAAAACTAGCTCGTTCTCAAAGCGATCCATGTTACGGCTCACGACCCTCTTCCATGAAGATTCTGGGAGCGTTTCCTACCCCCAGCCGGTTCGTTTCCAAGGCCTTAAGCCCCGGTTCCGGGCACAAATTGACCTGTCACCAGAGCATTTCTCTCATAGCTCTCGGGCCACTTTTGCTAAGATGGGTCAAAATTTGGCCTAGTCGCGAAAAAGTTAACCGCCTCTCTTTCCTACCGCGTCAAGGGTATCGATTTAATGGTGCGACGAGGTGCGGGCGGGCTCCCGCCACCTGTCGAAGAGGTCCGGATGTTTGCTTAAGTCGACGGGACGCGACTCCCGCCGCGGTTTAGCCTCGAATTGACGCGAAGACAGGGACGTTGCGGCCAAGGGTGGGTCTGCCATGGCCCCTGCGACCGCCCAAACTTGAGTCGTTTTTTACTCGCCCTGAGGGACCAACAGCGCTCGGCCAAAAGGGGAGCCCCTTCGGCGTCAGTTTGGTTTCGGCCCGCGAGTCATTGCGGCGCCGGAGCGTCAGCCTCCACTAACTCTTTGAGTCTGCTGGATCGGTCCCTGACGCAAGGTGATAGTCGAGCGCTCTAAGCAGATCTTCGCGCCGAAACGGCTTGCTCACGTGAGCATCGCAACCGGCTTTCCGGGCGCGCTCCACATCGGTATCGAGTGCAGAGGCGGTAAGGGCAATTATGGGCACGCGATTTATGCCATGGTCACGTTCCCACTTGCGGATGGCGCTGGTAGCTTCGTATCCATCCTGCGCAGGCATCTGCATATCCATTAGTACCGCGTCGTATTTGGACGCGATCACCTTTTCGATAGCCTGACTTCCGCTTTCAACCTCGTCGATCTCGTAAGGCAAATGCCGCAGCAGAGCCCGGATCAGGACCCGATTTACCGCCACGTCGTCGGCTACCAACAAGCGCAGTTGACGGTTTAGGCGTGGATACGCGTTCGAGTCGGAGCTCGACCGGGGTTCACGATAGGAGGAAGCGGGCTCAAGCTTGACCGTGAAGACGAAGGTGCTGCCCTTGCCAACTTCGCTCGCGACGGTTATCTCGCCACTCATTTCCTTGACCAGGCGCGCGACAATCGCCAGGCCCAACCCGGTTCCCCCATATTCGCGGGTATTCGACGAGTCTGCCTGGGTGAAGGGCTCAAAGATCAGGGCGAGTTTGTCGGGCGGTATTCCGGTTCCGGTGTCGGCAACTGAAAAACGGAACAGCTGTGGTTGGGAATCCGAGGCTGCTTCCACGGCGATGGTGATGCGTCCCCGCGCGGTGAACTTGACTGCATTACCAACCAGGTTCATGAGCACCTGTCGCAGCCGCAGGGAATCGCCAATCACTCGTTCCGGCAACCCGGGTGCAAATTGAGTGACCAGTTCGAGTGACTTTTCGCGCGTCGCGAAGGTGAAGGCTTCGAGCACTTCTTCGATCGTTCTGCGCAGCGCGAATTCCCTAGGTACAATCTCGAGCCGTCCGGATTCGAGTCGCGCAAGATCGAGAATCGAGTTAATCAGCTCGAGCAGCATCGCTCCGCTGTGCCGGATTATTTCGAGGTAGCGCCGCTCGTCGGCCTTGAGATCGGCATCGCCCAGCAGTTCCGCCATACCCAGAACCGAGTTGAGCGGCGTGCGAATCTCGTGCGACATGGTCGAGAGGAATTCCGATTTTGTCCGCGATGCGGCCAGCGCTTCTTCGCTTCTCTGCACCAGCTCGGTCTGCGTCTGTTCCAGCTCGGCGATGGTGTTTTCGTGCTCCCTAACCTCGGCCGCCAGCGCCTTGCGGGCCTCGAGCACGGTTTGGATGTGTCGTTCGAGCTCGCTTCGGTGTTGATACAGAGTCGTGCACGCCACCTGGCTGATTACCGCGCCCGCAAGGATGGTTAGCCAGTACAACGGCAAGACCGGATCGCCGCGCGGCCATACCACCGTGAACACGGCGAGGCCGGCGATGGTAGCGGCGTTTAACCAAACCTGGCGGTGCGGAGACCAGGGCAGGAACGCCGAAGAGCCGACCTCGAGCAGAAGGAGACCTTGTATGCCGCCCGCCAGAGTGCCCAGTACGGTGCTGACCAGAGTGATCCCGAAAATCACCGCGAAAGCGTTGCCCAAGGCGAATGCTTCCCAGTTGCGGACGAACCACTCCGAAAAAGACACGCTCAGCGTCAGGAGCGCGATCAACAACTCGCCCAAGAAGAAAAGCAGTCCCCAGGTGCTCAGCTGGTGTGCCAACCAACTGAGCATGAGACCAAGCGAGGCGACCGCGGCGATAAGCACCAGCCCGATCCGCGTCATCAGAGGTCCGCGGACCGCGGGCGATACCCACGTCGGAAAGGTCAGATCGCGTTCTCCGTCGATCGAGGCGGCGCTAAAAGCGATGGGCGTGTGCAGCTCGGATAGGTTTCTCACAGCTGGTACCGCCGGAGTTTCGCAAACAGCGTCTTGTAGTCAATCTGTAGGATTCGAGCGGCGGCGGATTTGTTACCGCCGGCTACTTGCAGCGCTCCCGCGATCGCCTCGCGTTCGGCGGCCTCCACCGCCCCGTTGGCGATTTCCTTGAGTGATCGTCCGGCATTGTTGGTCGCCGTGGCACGCGCCGGAACCGATTCGATCGGACCGGAGTCCGCCGCTTTCGCGAGCAGGGTTCGAACATCTACCTCCCGAATCATGACCTGCTGAGCCTGCAAGACCGCGCGGCGCATGATGTTGCGCAGCTCCCTCACGTTTCCGAGCCACGGGTAGCCCTGCAACAGACGCATCGCATCCTCTTCAATGCCCGAAATCGAGCGATGTAGTTCGAGGCTAGCTTCATCCACGAACAGGCGCGCAAGGGAGGGAATGTCCTCGGGACGATCTCTGAGCGGCTGGAGCTGGACGGTGAACTCGGCGAGCCGATAGTAGAGGTCTTCACGGAAAGCGCCGGTCTCCACTTTAGCTTCGAGCTCGGCATTGGTGGCCGCGATGATCCGCACGTCAACCGGAATCGGGCGCGAGGTTCCAATCGGTGTGACCTGCCGTTCCTGAATCACGCGCAGCAGTTTCGCCTGCGCGGTGAGCGAGAGGTTGCCCGCCTCGTCGAGGAACAGCGTGCCGCCGTGCGCCACCTGAAAGTAACCCTCTTTGTGTCGATCGGCGCCGCTGAAGGCCCCCTTTTCGTAACCGAACAATTCCGATTCAACCAGGGTTTCGGGAATCGCCCCGCAATCGACCGCAACAAACGGTTTGCCCGCGCGCGAGCTTTCCTGGTGAATTGCACGCGCTACCACCTCTTTGCCGGTGCCAGTGCGGCCCTGAATCAGGACGGTCAGGTTCGCTCTGGCGACATTGGCGATCTGCTCGACGATCGCGCGCATCGACGAACTGGGGAGCACGAGCTTTGACAGATAACCGCCCTGTCCAACTATGTGACGAAGATTCTCGACCTGATCGCGCAGCGAGGATCGTTCCAGCGCGTGCCTGATGGTAAGGAGCAGTCGCTCCTCGTCAACCGGACGCAGTAGAAAATCGTAGGCGCCGAGTTTAGTGGCCTCCACCGCCGCAGCGAGGTCAGTGTCGACCGTGATCATGACGACCGGGAGATCAGGAGCGACGGTCTTAAGGCGACGCAGCGTCTCAATCCCGTCCATCTCGGGCATGCGTAGATCAAGTAGAACCAGGGAGGGAAGTTCTGCGGTGCAAACCGAGATTGCCTCGAGGCCGCTGCGCGCTTCAACCACCTCGAGATTTGCGCGCTTAAGCGTCAGTCCCAGAATCCGAAGATTCGAGGCTAAGTCATCGACCAAAAGTACTTTGCGCGGGGTGGGCATCTGGCTAGTTTTCGCCGATACGGCTGGGGCCGGAGTGTGTCCGCCTCAGCGAGAATTTATCCCTCAAGTATGGCACCGGCTCCATAGCTATGGAGAAGCCTCCATATATTTTTTGATCGGGTCAACACCGCGGGGGTCAAAAAGAGCAGTGAAACAGGGTGCAAGATTTGAAAGACGCACGGCACGGGAGTTGCTGTATGCTAGTCATTGTTTAGATAACAGCCTAATAAGCCACGTTCGGTGTGAAGAGGCAAAAATTCGAGAATAAGGATGGGGCTTCCAAGAGGAAGTTGAGTAAAGATGAAATCAATAATTCAGCAACCACGCAACCGATACGAGCAAGCTTTCAGAACGCTTCGGAACAACCTGAGCGGGCTTAATCTGCCATCGGACACGGTAGACGAGCTCATCGAGGGCCAAATGGCGGTTTCCTTCGAGAAAGGCGCGATGCTGTTCTGCGAGGGAAATACCGATGGAATGATGGCATGCATTCTAACGGGCTACGTAAGCATCTATTGCCCAGTCGGCGACGGGAATCGCACCTTGGTTCGCTTGGCCGGACCAGGCGAAATTATCGGCTATCCCGACTACCTCGACCAGAACGGCCGTCACGCCCGGATGTTCGAGGCTCAGGTCGCCACCAAATGCACGGTGTCGCTCTTTAGCCGCGATCAAATTCTCCGCATGCTCTCAAACCTTCCTGCGGACCAGCTGGTTTCGATGCTGACCGCGCTGAACACCTTCTGGTCGGAGAATCTGCGGTTTTTCGCCAGCCTCTTGAATCTCCCCTTGCTTGACCGGCTCAAGCTGGTGCTGGGCGATCTTGGGAAACGGGCGGCGGTTACGGATTCCGAGGGAACCATCCTGATTCCGGAGCTCGGCCACGAGCATCTTGCTGAAATGATTGGTTGTTCGCGACCGATGGTAAGTCGAATGATCGCGGAGTTGGTTGACGCGGGCCTGCTCGCCCGACGCGGCAAGCAGTATGTCCTGCTCAAGAATTGGGACTTCGACATGGACCCTCGCCAGTCCAAGTTCGTCCCGAGAGTCGAGGCAGCGGTTGCGAGCCGCCCGAGTCAGTTTGCCGTGGCGGCACGACCGGCCAGTCGCGGACTTTCGTCCTTTGCGGTTGGTGCGGCGGCGTAACTGAAAGCTCGGTCTTGGCTAATTGAATCTCTCGACAAAGGCGCGCAGAGCAGATGCCGAATTCGAGAAGAAAACTAGAAGGTTAGAGCAGGATGGAACCGGCTCCTCTGGCGCTGTGATGCTGGATCACAAATTCATTGAGAAAATCCGCGAATACGGTGGAAAGAACGCACTGGCCGAGATAGTCGAGCTCTAC
>DASXMJ010000165.1 GCA_036495685.1 Candidatus Binataceae bacterium
CTTTCAGAATTTCGCGCGTCAGACTACCGGGAAGGAGGCAGAAGGATCCGCGGATACGGAGATTTCATGAACAAGGGATTGTGGCGGAATCCCTCGTCTGGCTGTCCCAAGTACCTTCGAGTGGAGACGGGCCGCGAAAGAATCGAAATATGGTTACCCTTTTTTCTTCGGGGCCACTCGCGGACGCCACTGCACGAATGAGCGGAGGTCGACCTGGAAGGTCCAGGAGCTCTTCGGCTGATTAATCAGATGAACGATCTCGTTGCAGATGGCCTCCGGCGCAACGAAATGCGAGGGGTCGGTGTTGGGCATCGCCTCGCGTACCCGCGGACTGTCTACCGCGCCATCGACGTCGAGCGAAGCCGCATGCACCCCCAGATGCATGAACTCATAAGCCACCGATTCGGCGATCGCTCGCGGCGCGAGTTTGGAGGCGTTATAGGCCGAGTATTGCGCGGGGCCGCCGCGGGTTTCGGAGCCCAGGACGAAAATCACCGTCCCACCCCCTCGGTCCGCCATCTTGCCGACGACTGCCTGGGTACAAAAGAAGGGACCGTAGGCATTTACCTTGAGCTGAAAGTCGAAATCCTCTTCGGTGATGTCGAGTAGCGGTTTGCGCAAGTATGCGCCCGCGTTGTTGATCAACACCGAAATGGGGCCAAGTTCTTTCTCTACTCGTTCAACCGCCGCCAGCACCTGTTCGCGCTTCGAGACATCGGTCGGAGTGACGAGTGCCTTGCCGCCCGCCTTGCGAATGAGGTCCGCGGTCTCTTCGAGTTGCGACTGGGTGCGCGCGATGAGGCCACAAGCATAACCTTCGCGAGCCAGACGCTGCGCGATGTCGCGGCCGATTCCGCGGCCAGCTCCCGTAACCAATGCAATTTTCGCCATAGCGCAGGAATCTTAGCGATCCCAGGAGAACGGGGAAACCCGAATCTTGCCCTGAGGCCGGAATTCCGCGAGTTACTCGTCCGTGCGCGTAGTGGCTGACGCTAATTCCTTTCAACGCCCGCCGCCCGATGTTCTCCGTTGCCCGGGTTTACCCCAGCGGATGGAGATTATTAGAAGTCATGGCCCCGGACATTACCCAATATTTATGACTTTTCCGCGATCGCACCTTGGCGCTCGTGTTTAAGGATGATACCGTCGAGGCCAGGTGACACGGGAATGAAGTTCCTCCCGATTGTGCTGGTGACAGGTTTATTTCTCGCATCACCGCCCGGCTTGAGGCCAGCGCATGCCGACGGGCCTATCGAAGTCACCGCGCCCGCTGGCGACGATCCGCCCAATCAGGTCCTGGAAATCCCGCCGGCCTGTGCTCAAGACGGCGCGCAGGATGCGTGCGAAGACTTGGGCTCCGATTCAACCGCGGACGCCTCTAGTACCGCGACCGCTGCAGACCCATCGGCGGCCAGCGCCACCGCCGCTCAGGCTGCTAGTCTTGCTGGTGGTGACGTGGGAACCGCGCAGGACTACCAGGAGCAAACGGACAGCGGACTGTACTCTCCGGGAGTACTAGCCCCCTATGGCGGTGGGTCGGTGGAACCCTATCCCCGCATGCCCGCACTGGCGGCGGCGCCGATGCCAATTGCTCCATTTGTGGGTGCGGCGCCATTCGTCCCTTCGGTCATTCCCGCGGCGGGCCCGATAGCTTTCGGGCGCGCGGCGTGGATGCCCGCTCCGCGCCCCTTCACCCCGATGATAGTGCGTCCCATGGGGGCTCCTGGAATGCCGCGCACGTTTCGCCTCCGCTGAAATTCAAGGGTATTATTTGCGCTCCCAGACGCTGTCGCCACCAGGCAGACCTGCGGGAGACCAGCAATGCTCATCACGCTTGACGTCGGTAACAGCCACACCGTCATAGGAATCTACGACGGTGAGAAACTGACGCATCACTGGCGGATCCAAACCGTCCCGGAACGCACCACCGACGAGCACGGCGCGCTTCTCAACACGTTGCTAGCAGGGGCTGGTATCGAGCCTGGGTTTAAACCCGAAGGCGTGATCATCGCCTGCGTGGTGCCTCCCCTGAATCAATCGATGGAGCATCTCGCGGAGCGCTACTTCCGCTGCATCCCGGTGATGGTTGGGCCCGGCATCAAGACCGGCATGCCGATTCTGTATGAGAACCCCAAGGAAGTCGGCGCCGATCGAATCGTGAACGCCGTCGCGGCGTACGAACGATATTCCAGCGCGTGCATCGTTGTTGATTTCGGTACCGCTACCAGCTTTGACTATATAACCGGCCGCGGAGAATACGCGGGCGGCGCGATTGCTCCAGGGCTGGATGTTTCTATGGATGCGCTGATTGCGCGCGCGGCCAAGCTCTACCGGGTCGAGCTGGTGCGTCCTCGTGAGGCAGTCGGCCGCACCACGATCTCTTCCATTCAGTCGGGTCTCATTTTCGGCTATACCGCATTGGTAGATGGTCTGGTTCATCGCATCCGCAAGGAGCGGGGCGAACGGGCGCGGGTAATCGCGACCGGAGGGCTGGCGGAGTTGATCGCGCGCGAGTCCGAAACCATCGAGGAAGTGGATGAATTTTTAACCCTGAAGGGGCTGCGATTGATCTTCGAGCGCAATCGCCGCTAGAGGGAGAGATGTGAATGGAAAAGCCCGTGCGGATCGTTACCGATTCCATGATCGGAATGAAACTGCCGGACTATGCTCGCCACTCGCCGAGAGTTGCGACCGTGCTTGGACACAATCCCGGTCCATTCACGGGTCCGGGCACCAACACCTACCTGGTCGGCGCGAGTGCGCGTCCGATTCTGCTCGACACCGGTCAGGGAGTTCCGATTTGGGGCGATCTTCTGGTCGCCGCGCTCAAGGAGCTGTGCGGCTCCTCCGAACTAGACCGAATAGTGCTGACCCACGCGCACGTCGATCATATCGGTGGCGTAAAGCAGGCACGGGAACGCTTCGGGGAAATGGAAGTGATCAAGATGCCGTGGGTGGGTCACGATACGGCGGCCGGCAATCGTCTGACCGCAATCGCCGATGGCGCGGTCGTGAAAGGCGAGGGGCTAACTCTCCGCGCCATCCATACGCCGGGGCACGCTCCAGATCATCTGTGCTACTATCTTGCCGAGGAGCGCGCGCTCTTCACCGGTGACGTCGTGTTGGGGGCGGGGACTACGGTGATTCCCGATGACACCGGCGACTTGGGCCAATATATGGATTCCCTCCATCGCCTGCTCGAACTGGATTTGGAGACCATCTACCCGGCGCACGGTCCGGTTATCCGCAAACCCAAGGAAAAGATTCGCGAGTACATTTCGCATCGCGAACTGCGCGAACAGCAGATCCTTGAAGCCCTGTCTGGCGGGGGGCTCGAGGTGATGGCAATCGTGAAGAAAATTTACATCGACGTTCCGGAATATCTGCATCCGGCAGCGGCCAGTTCGGTGCGTTCTCATCTAAAAAAGCTCGGCCGGGAAGGCCGGGTAGTAGAGCATGGGCAACGCTGGAACATCAATTAGGGCGGCGGTTCGCATCGCCTGCGGAGTCGGCTGCGCGGTGGCGTTGACGGCCGGTGTTTTTAGCGCGTCGCTGTACGCGGCTGACGGCGAAGAACCGGCCACCGCCGAAGTGTGGTCAAAGGCTGTTGCCCCCGCAACCACCGAGCCAGCCACGGCCGAATCCACAGCACCGTCTAGCACGGAGCCCGCGCCAACGACCATGGCGACTCCGTCTTTCGGTGAGGTCCACGCGCTTCCGGTGGCGTCCTCTCCGGCGCCCGCGAACTTAGTCGTCGCGCCCGCCGAAGAGATCGCCGCGCCTCCTACCACCCAGGAGATTCCCGCGATAACTTCAGCTGCTCCGCCGCCCGCGGCTCCAGCTCCATCGCCGAGTCAGAACGCGGCGGATGGATCCTCCACCGGCACGGGCAACGGGCAATTCGACCTGGACAGCCCAGATGTCCAGCGCTACGAGCGCGCTCAGGCGGGGTACATCGATCCTCAGCAGCAATTCGGCAACGCGGCAGCGTACACTGCCGACGGCGCCTTCACTTCTCCCATTGGCGTCGAACTGGAGGAGGGCAGCTGTAAGCTGTCCAACGGGCAGGAGGCGCAAGGCCTCATGGTGCTCGAGGTGACAAAAGGGAGTCCCGCCGCCACCGCGGGATTACACGGATACAAGCACGCCGCGCATACCGCGCTGCAGGGAGCGTTTATCGCCGCGGCGTTGTTTCCTTCTCCCTTTGCACCGATTGCAATGCTGGCGCTGCCGGTGATCGAGCTAACGCATGTGGGCGAAAGCTACGACATGATCATTGGGGTCGATGGCTCGCGGGTCACCAACTACCTCGATTTCACAGACCGCCTCCACGAGGCCCGGCCGGGGGAGATCGTGTACTTGAGTGTTTTGCGCGACGGCAAGCGCTCCCAAATGAAGGTCTTTCTGCCGCCCAGCGCCGACTACACCTGGTAGGTTAGCAACGCGCTAAAGCGGCAGACGTCATCAACCTTAGAAGCGGCGATCGGCGCCGATAATTTCTTTCACCAGATGTAGGATTTCCGAGCGCGGATCTCCGGCTACATGGTCGGTCCCGCAGTGGTCGAACAAATTCCAGGACAGGTTCCACTCCCGTTGAAGCAGGTGCTCGGGCAGGGCGAATCGGTCGGCATCGGTGTCGCCATCGGGCCCACCGCCACGGTAGCTCCCGCGGGCGAGCCCTGTTCGAACCGTTGCAGGCTATAGCTGTCGGGCGGAATGCAGAAACTGTAACCGGCGCTGGCAGTAGCGGTCGGAGCGAGCAGCGCGACCGCCGCATCGGTTATCGCGACTCCACCTTTCGACAATTCTATGGTGGTGCCGCTGTCGGGATTGTTGGCCGCGGTGCCGGCGATGCTTCCGTGGCCAAGACAATCCATGGTTTCACCAAAGAGCCCCGAAGTCGCCGCCGACACCGTCGCGCAGGCGGTTGGAGGGCCTACGACGTTCTGCTGCACCAGAATGGTGTGACCCGGAAATGGATCGGACCCTCCCAGGTAAAGATCCTGTGCCTCCGCAAAGACATCAAAGTTCTGCGCGCTGGAGGAATTGAAGGCGTGCGTCGGCACGTTCAGAGCGAACCCGAGACTGGTGCTGCCTCCGGGAATCGTCAGAGGCGTGGTCAGCGCACTGACGAGGTCATTGGTTCCGGTGTTTTCGGCGACCACCTGTACGGTGGTCGAGGTGCCGGGCGGCTGCGCCGCCGTCAGATTCAAGGTTCCCTGCAGATAAGCAGTTGTGAGCGCGAAGCTGCAGGTCGCGTTTGCCGGCGTGGCGGTGCCGGTGGGGCTGGAGGTCGGGGTAAAGCAATGGCCTGCGGCGATACCCGAGGTCACTCCGCCTATCGCGGCCGAGCCCTTCATGAACAGTGTATCGTAGCCCGGCGCGCTGATTTCCAGAACATATGTGGCGGTTGGAGAACCGATGGGGATTTGCTGGAAAGCGGCAG
>DASXMJ010000166.1 GCA_036495685.1 Candidatus Binataceae bacterium
CATTTGAGTGCCAAACGAAAACGAAAAGGGCCGATCAAAACCGATCGACCCCTCTCCGCATGAATGAAATTCTCTTGTTATTTGTTGCGTTTCGGGTATTACCGTTTCTCCAAGGCCGGACTTTTAACCACAGGGTCGGCGGTTCGAGTCCTGGACGGCCCTCAAATCTAGTTCTTTGAGCTCACTTTTGGATGATTGATCTACCTCTCGAGGGCATCGCCGATCGCTCTTTTGATCGCCGCGACTCGATCTAGGAGCGGCGCCGCGGCTATGGGCACGATCTGGTAATCGAATCTGCGATACGTCTCCTCATGAACCCGATCAAATCTCATCGCGTCTTCCGCCGTGATCTTGCGCGCGTCGGTGGCGGTAATAAAGCCGAGACTTTGAACGAAAAACACTCTCTTCTGGTATATTCCGTCCTGTTCGATCCGCTCGATTTCAGTGGAGAGTGCTGCCGAGATCGCATAGCCGAGATAGTTGGCCAGAGCGTACGTGCTGATCGGAGATCGATCGAAGAACTGCTTGTCGTCGCCGAGGCGAGGGCGCGGAGCTGGCGCTCGCGCTGCAGGTTGACGATCGCGTCGATGAACGATGCTCGCGACCAGGGTTCCGCGACGCCCTGCGCTTGCTGTAGCGCGATTATGTCGGTCGCAGCTTCCTCCACAACTCCGTAGCCCTCGAGTTCGAGGCAACGGAGAATCGTGGTCTTCCCTGCACCCGGCGTACCCGTCAGGATGTATCTCTTCATTCGATTACCCAGCGATACAAGTCAATCGTTGGATGAAGCTTGCTCCGGACTCGGTTCCGCTTGCGATGTCATGGTCGGACATTTTAGCCGAGAAACGTCTCGGTGTTGCTGGTGAAGCCGGCGGGTACTTTTGACCGCAGGGTTGGGTTCGAGTTCTGAACCCTCGCCGATTTTCTTGGAGAGGAGGGGCTTTTTGAACTCCTGCAGGATAAGGCACGACGAGACTTTGCACCTGTTGTGTAGTGAATTGAAGACGCCTGCCGAAAACCGGAATCATCGCGACGAACATAGCTTTTCCCACACAGTCGATTGGTGATTGACTAGCTTTGCGCTTAGATAGTGGGCATGCCGCCCGTCATCCGTTTCTACTTTGATTACGAATCGCCCAACGCTTATCTGGCGTGGACTCAACTGCCGAAGCTCGCCGAGAAGCACGGCTGCACGATCGAAGCGCTCCCAGTTCTCTATGCTGGTCTGCTCGATGCGCACGGGCAACTCGGTCCGGGCGAAGTGCCCGCGAAGGGACGCTGGATGACGAGCAACTTTCTGCGCAAGGCGGCGCTGCTTGGGTTGCCACTGAATCCGCCGGCGTTCTTTCCCTTCAACCCTTTGCTAGCCTTGCGCGTGTCGCTGCTCCCTTTCGGAGTTGAGCAGCGGCACGGGTTAATCGATGCGCTGTTCAAGGCGGTGTGGATGCGCGGTTTCCACGTAAGCGAACCCGCGGTGGTGGAGCGGGTGGCCGAGGAGATTGGTCTGCCCGGGAGCGAATTGATCGAGCGGGCGCAAAGCCCCGAGATCAAAGGGCTGCTGCGCCAGCGGACCGACGAAGCGATTTCCCGTGGGGTCTTCGGGGTGCCGTCGATGGAGGTGGGAGGCGAACTCTTCTGGGGCTACGACGATTTTCCCTATCTCGACCTGTTTCTTGCGGGTAATGATCCACTGAATCCGCTAGAGCGGCAGAGGTGGAGGCTCGGATCGCGGCCATCGTCGGTTCGCCGACAGTTTAGGAGCAAGACCGATTCGCCGACGAAGGTCGGAGACCGCCATCGCGGATAATTTCAGGTTCTTTCGTCCGGAAGGACCTCACGCCGTCGCGACTTTCATGGTGGCTGGTCTAAGTTTTTACCGAACTTCCCCCGGCTAGTGGAATCGCGGGAACACTGTTTGCCGCTGTCGGCAGAGACAGTTTGCCGGAACCTCGTAGATTGCGAAAAGTGCTGAGGTCGAACGAGCTGGCATTTGCGGTGGCGACTGCTCGACGGAGAGAACTTATCTGGGAGATTGTGCTGCGTATGGTTGGCAGGGCACGGCGCGAAACGTTACTCCGGATTGGCGGAGGTCTGGCGCTACCTGGAGTCCGAGAATAACCAGGCTGCAAGGTGCACCAGGCTCCATCCAGCGGCAAATGAAATCAAAGCCGCCACGTTAACCTGGCTCCAGACGATGTTCGGGTTGTGATACTCAAAAGCGTTCCACCCAAATACGAGATACCATGCCATCGCACATAGCAGTCCAATGCCAAGACTGATTCGCCTGACTCGTTTCTTGCGCATGACTCTAAGCCCGGCACCTTACGGACAAAATGGTATTAGGATTCTTGCGATCACGCTTGTGGACTTGGAGAAGGGCCGAATTGCGGTTCGCCATAAAAGCGCGACAGTGAGTATGCGTTTCAACATCAAGGTAGTTGCCCATCGACATCCTATCTTCCCGCGCTCGGTCGCCCTTCAACCGTGACAGGGGGTCAATCGGGGAAAGATTCTTTCAACTCTAGGAAATCGGCGTCACTTAACTCCAGGCTCGCGGCGCGCGCGTTTTCCTCCAGGTGCGCGATCCTCGAGGTACCCGGAATCGGGAGCATCTCAGGTGAATGCTTCAGCAGCCACGCGAGCGCAATCTGGCCGGCGGTAGCACCGTAGCGGCGCGCGACTTTCCGCAGCAGACGATTGTGGCGTGGCAACCTCCCATAGCCGAGCGGGTAGAACGGGATGAACGCAAGGCCATGGCGCTCGCAGTACTTTAGAACAGGCTCCGAAGATCGATAGGCGACGTTGTAGTGATTTTGGACGCTGACGATTGGCACGATGGCCCGGGCGCGCTCGACCTGGTCAACCGAGAAGTTAGATACGCCAACGTGGCGGACTTTGCCCGAGTTGCGCAATTCAGCAAGCGCGCCTATCGAATCTTCGATAGGGACCCCCGGATCGGGAGTATGGAACTGGTAGAGATCGATACGCTCGAGTTTGAGCCGGCGCAGACTCTCCTCGCAAGCTTTTATCAGATGTTGTGGCCTGCCGTCCGGGACCCATTGGCCCGATGGTCGCGTGTAACCTCCTTTGGTTGCGATCAGCAGATTCGGCGTATACGGATGAAGCGCTTCGGCGATAATCCGCTCGGATACTTCGGGGCCATAAGCATCTGCGGTATCCAATAGATTGATCCCGAGCTCGACCACGCGCCGCAGGAGCGCGACCGCGCCCTTGCGATCGCTCGGTTCCCCTAGCACTCCCGAGCCGGTCACGTGCATCGCTCCGAACCCGAGTCGATGGGCCGGAAGGTCTCCGCCGACCAGAAATTGCCCGTTTGGATGAGTCACCGTGGGCCCGTCGAGACAACTCCTAGTAGATGCGCTAAGTTTCGAACGGTATTTTAGCGCAGCCGCGTCACCAGATCACGGTTCAAGTATCCTGAGGCGTCTTGGCCTCAAGAAAAGAAAATCTCAGATGGGTGAGGGTGATCGCCAATGAACCGCGCGTAGCTCTGAATTCTACCTGCCTATCGGGCGCAACGACGCGCGCATCGCACGGTCGAAGGCCCACTGGCGAATATGGTTTATCTGTTCTTTCATCGTGCGGGCGAGCGGAACCACACCCATAGCGACGCCGACCAGGTCTTCGCGGGTCAGCTCGCGTTCCTTAAGTCGCGCCTTGGTCAGTGCTGAGATTACGCACTGCTCGATTTCCGCCCCGGTCCAGTCCTTGGTGAACTCAACCAGCTCGGACAGGTCGAATTTGGCGGGATCTGCTCCGCGGCGGCTCAGATGAATCTTGAATATATCGACCCGTTCGTTGCCCAGCGGCAAGTCGACGAAGAACACCTCGTCGAAACGTCCCTTGCGGATCATTTCCGCCGGCAGCAGATCGATTCGGTTTGCGGTAGCGGCGACAAACAGCCCGCGCGCTTTCTCCTGCATCCAGGTTAGGAAGAAGGCAAAAATTCTGCCTTGCTCGCCGCTTGCGTCTGCCGAGGTGATTCCCATTTCGATCTCGTCGAACCACACCACCGCTGGGGCCATCTCCTCGAGCATCTTGCAAGTTTGCACGAAAGTCGCCGCCGGTTGTCCATGCCGACCCGAAAAGACTTCGATCATATCGATGCGGTAAAGCGGCAGACCAAAATGGGCGGCAACGGCTTTGACCGAAAGGCTTTTGCCGCAGCCTGGAATCCCCATCATCAGCACGCCCTTGGGAACGATGTCCTCGCTCAGGGTGTCGCGCAGTTCGAACAGCCGCTTGCGTTCAAACAACCAGCTCTTGAGATTTTCCAGTCCGCCGACCTGCCCGATATCGGTGTTGGTAGCCACGAAATCGACCACGCCGCTGCGGGCAATCAATAACCGCTTCTCCTCGAGTAACGCAGGTATCGATTCGGTTCCGAGCCGTTTGTGCCCGGCCATTGCGCGGCGCACCGCATGGCGCGCTTCATCAAGCGTCAGTCCCTGAAGCGCCCGGGCGAGCTGATGGACGGTTTCTCCGCTAGAATCGACGCTATTACCTATTGCTGCGATTTGCTCTGCCTCGTCGCGTACGAAATCGATCAACTCCGTCAGATCGGGCGGCCGAAGCTCGACAAACGCAACGTCGCGCTCGATTTCCTCGGGGACGAAACGGACCGGCGAGCTAATCACCACGAATTTCTGCCGGTCAAGACAGGTTCGATAAAGGTCGCGCAGTCGCCTCCTCACTTCGGCCGATTCGCGCAGCGGCTCGTGGAAGTCCTTCAGATGAAAAATCGCGGGACCCTGATGCGCATCGATAAAGTCGAGTGCCTCCCGTGCATTCGATGCCTCTGGCTCGGCCTTGCCGCCGTCGCACCGCATACCCTCGGTCAGACTCCAGCTCCAAAGCGGAGCCGCTCCATTGTCAAAGAGGTTCCGCCCGGCCTCTCGTAAGATCCTTCCGATCCGCTGCTCTTCGGCCGATCGGACAAACGTGAGCGGTCGCCCGGAATCGAAGATGTCCCGGAACGTCTTGGCGGCACGGCCTTGCGTGGCCGGCGCGTTCTTAGGATGTTTCATCGCAACGTTGCCCATATCGCCGAAAATATCCGTCCGCGCCCACGGTCGGCTGAAGGACGGACCTTAGGATGATGCCACACCGCGAAGGGTAAAGCGCGGGGGGCTGCGTTACGATCCCCCGGTCGCGGTCCGGACTAGCTGTGGCAGGGATTGAGCTTGTAGCGAATTGGCATGTGCTTGATGCCGCCGACGAAGCTCGATCGTAATCGCTCCACGGCTCCCGCTAGTTCCGCATGCTCCAGTCGCTTCCCTAGCTCACGAAAGATTACTTCCAGTTCGAGGCGCGCCAGGTTCGAACCGAGGCAAAAGTGCTCGCCGATTCCAAATCCCAGATGCGGGTTCGGATTGCGCCCAATGTCAAACTTGAACGGCTCCTCAAACACGTCTTCGTCGCGATTCGCCGATGGATAAAACAGGCACACCGCCTCCCCCGCTCGAATTTTCTGCCCGCGAACCATCGTGTCCTCAGTCGCGGTACGCGAGAACTGGATGACCGGAGAGGTCCATCGCACGATTTCCTCGACGGCTGGCTTGAGGATTCCCGGCTCCCGCTTGAGGCGGCGGAACTGATCGGGATGTTCGATCAGTGCCAATAGGCCGCCGGTGGTCGCGTTGCGGGTCGTCTCGTTGCCGGCGACTACCAGCACCAGCAGGTAGGATAGCAACTCGAGCATCGGCAGCGGCGCCCCGTTGATCTTCGCGTTTGCCACAATACTGGTGACGTCGTTGGCCGGTTGCTTCTGGCGCTCGGCGACCAGGTTGCTGAAGTATTCAAAGACTTCCAACCGCGCCTGCGCAAACGTATCGGTTGGGTTCTCGCCGCGCTGGAACTCGGGATCGCCGCCGCCGATGATCTCGTTGGTCCACCTGAACAGGCGCGGCCAATCGGCGCGAGGCACCCCCAGCATCTCGGCGATCACCGCGACCGGGACCCTCGATGAAATCTCGGTGACGAAGTCACATTCCGCGCGGTCCATCACATCGTCGAAAACCTGCGTCGTTATGTTGGACACTTCGGGCTCCAGCGCGCGCACCGATCGCGGCGTGAAGTAGCGACTCAGGATAGCCCGATACTCGGCGTGCTCCGGCGGATCCATGTTCAGCAAATGCTTGAGTGGAAGGGCCTCGGGGGGAAGAGCTTCCTCGCCTTCCTCGAGCAGAAACACCGCCAGCCTGGGTCCGTTCAACCACAGGCGCGGCTGCTTGCTTATCTCCATGATGTCGGCAGCTTTGGTGACCGCCCAGAATGGATCGGTGCGCGGATGTTCGATGTAAGCCACCGGCTGATGCTTGCGCAGGTAGGTCCATTCCGTGTGCGGGTATCCATTCTTCTGGTAGTAGTCCCCGCTGATGATGTTGGTCAGGTCCAGCGGCGTGCCGGACACTTTTGCGGCTCGGTTATCTGCCTGTGCTTGCATGGTCCTCTCCCACTGGCGCGCACCAATCTTCGTCGTACTCTATTTCTCGCCCAGCGAAATCGCCTGTCGCGGACAGAGCCGAATTGCCAACTTCACTTTTTCCATCAGTCCTGCCGGGGGATTTTCGATCAGCACCTGCGCTTGGTCGTTGCGCACTTCAAGGACCTCGGGCGCGGCCCCCGCACCTCGTTCGTTCCCTTCGCAGCGCCTTAGGTCCACTACGATTTTCATCATCCAACAACCCGAAGGTCGAAGCTGTGCCTGATGCAGATGCTCACCCGCAGGCGGTTGTCAGTCAATCGGTTCCGTGACGGTCAGCCGGTTGTTGCCGTGGCAGATGGGTGGTTGTACGTCTTTACAAAGCAAGTTCTGGAACGGGTACGCGCAAGTGAGGTGCCACGGCAGAATTTGTGCGAGCGTCGCTTCATTGTACTCTCCCCGTTCGCAAGGATCTCGCTTTTCGCGCCACCCTAGCGAACGGCATATGTCTCTTTGGGAGTCATTCTGGGAGGGATGCAAAAATTATGCAGCGCAGCTGGCACCCGGACGACGCGAGAGCACCACCGATACGTTCTGATCGCAATTGAACGCAAGCAGGTGATGAATTCGTTTTAAGGAAAAGCTGGACTATGGATCCTAAAAAGCTCGATCAACCGATGATGGCGTTCGCGATTGCGGAAGAGATTTCCAAAATAAAAGCTCATCAACCGTCGACCAACAAAGGAAAGCGCTCTGCCGTTCTCGCCAAGAACGAACACGTAAGTATTGTTTTGGCCATGCTCGCGAGGGGTGAAGCACTGCAGGAGCATCGAACCGAAGGACAAATCACTGTTACCGTCGTACAGGGAGCGATCTGTTTCGACGCGCTCAACGAACGAGTCAGGCTCAACGCTGGAGGTTTGTTGACACTTCGGCCCGGCATTCGCCACTCAGTGGAAGCGTTGGAGGACAGCGCCTTCGTGATTACCGTGTGCGCCCCGACGAAGGCGCCTGCTTCCTGATGGTGCGTGGCGAGAGACCTTCACCCCCGGGAAGTGCACGCGCCCGTCGCGCTCCGGAACGGGACGGATAGGTAGAGCAGTCTGCCTGGGTGCACTGCCGATGAATGCAGAAACCATCAGAGAATACCTCGAGCATGATCATCGTCGCCTCGGTCATTTGCTCAGCTGCGCCGCGAGCGACCCAAACAAGGTCGAGCGGGGAGGGTTCGCAGAATTCCGCCGTGGTCTCCTCAGGCACATCAGCATGGAGGAAAAGATCCTGCTGCCCGCGGTCCAGGCGCTGCGCCACGGAGAGCCGCTTCGGATCGCTGCGCAGCTCCGTTTGCAGCATGGAGCGATCGCGGCTCTCTTGGTACCGTCACCACGCTCGGCCGTCGTGAATGCTCTCAAGGCGGTGCTCGCAAAACACAACGCGATCGAGGAAGGAACCGATGGCGTCTATGCGGAATGCGATAGCATCGTCGGTCCCGAGTTAGTCGGTCTGCTAAGCCGCTTGCAGGCTGCGGCCGAAGTGCCAGTCGCCCGGCACGTCGACAGCGAAAAAGTAGAAGCCTCTGCCCGCCGAGCCCTGACTCGCGCCGGCTTCGATTCGAATCTGATTTCTGATTGAGGATCGTTCAGTCGTACGAAGATTTCTTCCAGATGCCGCGCTCGATCATGCGCGCGATTTGTTTGTCGATAACTTCGCGACGATACTCCTCGTGTTTCATTGGAGCACGATCCAAGTAGAGGTTTTTCGGATAGATCGGCTCTTTGTACAAAAGCTGATAGAGCTCCGCCCGCACGTCTTTCAACCAGTTGTCCCACTGCGCTCCGGTGCGATGGTGTCGCAGCGCCTCGATATCGATAACTCCACCCATGTAGCTGGAGCCGCCGCCGTACTCGTGCCGCGCGACGACGCGCCCGCGATAGTCGAAAATAAAGGATCGCCCACCGAACGTATCTATCGGCGTCGTATCGTCTGTGCCCAGGTAGTAGGTTCCCATGTTGGGCGCGACCACGTAGAAATTGTTGTCTAGGGCGCGAGCCCGGCTCTGAATCTCGAAGATCTCGTTACCTGCTGCCGGATGCGGATACGCGCCCCGATACACGACTTCGGCCCCGTTGAGCGCGAGTGCGCGTGCATTCTCCGGGTACGATCCTTCATTGGCCATCATGATGCCGAGTCGTCCAATCGCCGTGTCGGCGACCGGCCAGAACGCATCCAGCGTCATGCCGTATCGCTCCACCCACCAGTCCAGGATATCGTGCGGACACACCGAATGCTCGACCGGGTAGAGGGGCGAGACCTTGTAGTGTCTCAAAATCAGTTCGCCCTGCGGATCGAGGATAAAACCGACGTTGAAAAAGCGATCCTTCCATTCCGGATGATGCGCCTTGGCCTGCGCGATGAGGAACGAGTTGTACTCGCGTGCAATTTTACCCAGTGCTTCGGTTTCGGGCCCCGGGATATCGATAGCGCACTCGCGAGCGAACGCGGCATGGTCGAGGTCCAGCACCTCGTCGTTGAACCCTTGCAACGCACCTTCGGGAATCGCAATCAGCCGGACCGGCAAATCGAGGCTCGAAAGCCACGCAGCTGCTTTCGTCAGATGCGCGAGATGCTCGAGGTTGACGGCAATGTCAGACCGCGTGCGGATGCCGCGCGCGGTGGGAATCAACCCGACTGCGGTATATGGCGCAATCACGAGTGGGAGACCTTGGGCAATTCTTTAAGTGCGGCGGCAATCGCGCGTTCGGGGTAGGGACTATCGTCCAATTCTCCCTGCAGGTACCGGTCATAGGCGGTCAGATCAAAATGCCCGTGACCCGATAGCGTAAAGTAGATCGCCTTGGGCTCACCGGTGCGTTTGCACTCCAGCGCTTCATCGATCGCGGTTCGAATCGCATGGTTACTTTCCGGCGCCGGGATAATTCCCTCGCACCGGGCGAAAGTCATCCCCGCCTCGAATGTCGCCAGCTGCGGGCGCGCAACTGCTTCGATGATCCGTTCGTGGTAGAGCTGCGAGACCAGCGGCGAATCACCATGGTAGCGAAGTCCACCCGCGTGAATTGACGGCGGGACGAAGTTGTGTCCAAGCGTGTACATGAGCATCAGGGGAGTGAAGCCCGATGCGTCACCGGTGTCGTAAGCATAGTGACCACGCGTCAGGGTAGGGCACGATTCCGGTTCGACCGCCACCAGGCGAACTTCGCGACCGCCGGCCTTGTCCGCTAGGAATGGTAAGGCACTGCCCCCGAAGTTCGAACCGCCACCGCAACATGCGATCACCACATCGGGATAGTCATTGACCTTTGCAAATTGTTTCTTTGCTTCCAGCCCGATCACCGTCTGATGAAGCAGCACGTGATTCAGTACGGAACCCAGCGCGTATTTAGTGTCGTTGCGAGAAACCGCCTCTTCGACTGCCTCGGAAATCGCGATCCCGAGCGAACCGGGCGAGTCCGGATCGAGGTCCAGAGTCTTTCGCCCCGAACGTGTCTGCGAGCTCGGGCTGGCGATCACCTCGGCTCCCCAGGTCTCCATCATCGATCGGCGATACGGCTTCTGATCGTAACTGACCCGCACCATGAATACGCGTACATCGATTCCGAACATCTGGCCCGCCATCGCCAGGGCCGATCCCCACTGTCCGGCGCCGGTTTCGGTCGCCAGACGGCGGACGCCGGCCGTGTGATTCAGGTAGGCTTGGGCGACTGCGGTATTGGGTTTGTGCGATCCGGCCGCGCTGACGCCCTCATATTTGTAGTAGATGCGCGCCGGGGTGCCGATCGCGGCCTCCAGCCGACGGGCACGAAACATCGGAGTGGGGCGCCAGAGCCGGTAAATTTCCCGTACCGGTTCCGGAATCGGAACCCATCGCGCACGAGTGACCTCGTGTTCGATAATCGGCTCAGAAAAAATTGCCGACAGGGCCGCGGGACTGATCGGTTTGCCGTCGGGACCGAGTGGCGGCGCGGGCGGATTCGGCAGGTCCGCCACCACGTTGTACCAATGAGTCGGGATCTCTGCTTCATCGAGCAGAATCTTCACCTGGTTCATCGGCGAGGATGATCGATCGGGCGGGACCTAGTTTCAAGCCCGCCCGCGCCAGACAACCAGCGGCGACCAGTTCCGTGGAGAACCGGCCGCCGCTTCGGAGGGGAGGAAACTGTCAGGCTACCTTCTTCTCTTTGCTGGGACGCGCCAGCGTGCGCCTACCGATCGGAACATCGTCGATGCTCTTTGGGCATCCGTCATTGCCCGTCACTACATATTCGGGGTAGGCCGGGAACCCATGCTCGTGGAGATCGAGTCCTTCGATCTCGCCTTTCGTCGGGATGCGCAGCCGGAAAGCGTATTTAACCGCATACATTAGGCACATCGATGCGATAAACGTCGCGATCGTGATTGAGAAGCTGCCGATCGTCTGCGCCTTTAGCACCGCCAATCCGCCGCCATAGAACAGTCCTGTAACTACCGCGCTGGTGTCCGCGCCGGTCGCCGTGGGAGCGCCATACTTGCCGGCCGCGAACAGACCGAGCGAGAGTGTGCCCCAGATTCCCGCAATCATATGAACCGGGACCGCGCCGATCGGGTCGTCGATTCGCAGATACTCGAGCAGGTCGATACCCCAGACCACCACAATGCCCGCGCCGATTCCGAGCAGGAACGCGCCCTCGGGGTCGACCCAGTAGCAGGGGCAGGTGATCGCGACTAGTCCGGCCAGAAAGCCGTTAACCGTCAATGCCAGGTCCCACTTTCCGCCCTTGATATAGGAGTAAAAAAGCGCGGTTAGCCCCGCGGAGCAGGCTGCCATTGTAGTGTTGAAAGAGACGCGACCGATTCCCTGTACGTCGAGCGCCGATAGCGTGCTGCCGGGATTGAAACCGTACCATCCGAACCAGAGGATGAGTCCACCCGTGGCGCCAATAATCAAGTCGTGCGGCTTCATTGGCTGGCCGCCGTCGCGCTTGAAGACCCGTCCGAGCCGCGGTCCCAAGACAATCGCGCCCGCCAGCGAAATGGTGCCACCGATCGTGTGAACCACGGTCGATCCTGCGAAGTCATGAAACGACATCGGTGCCATGTTGGCGAGCCATCCATCCGGTCCCCATGCCCAGTGGCCGATGATCGGGTAGATGAAGCCGGTCACGCCGACGCTGTAAAGCAGGTCACCGATAAAGTCGCAACGACCGATCATTGCGCCCGAGGTTACGGTCGAGCAGGTGTCCGCGAACGCGTACTGGAATACCCAAAACGCCAACAGCGGCACCCCGGTCGAACCGTAGGTTGCCGGAAGTCCGTGCAGCATGAATCCGGTGGTGCCGATCCATGGCGTGCCTGAGCAGAACATGAAGGCGAAACCCCAGAGCCAAAAGGTCACACCGCAGATGCAGGTGTCGGCGATTCCTTCGACCAGGATGTTGACGGTCTCGCGCGAGCGTGCAAAGCCCGACTCGAGCATCACGAATCCGACCTGCATGCAGAACACCAGGTACGCGGCAACCAGTGTCCACACGGTGTTGATCGCGTTGATATGCGGGGGCGGCAGGGCAGGTGCCGCATCTGCCCAAGCCTCGCTTGGTAGGTACCACTTGGTCATCAAGGTCAGAACGATTGCCAAGCCAACCATCTTGGCGAGTAGCAATGTCCCTGCTTTTCTTACAGTCTCCGGATCGCGCAACGCTTTGCACAGCCGCTCGTAGAGCGCGCTCCCGCTAGTTGTCGTTTTCATTTCAGGCGTCCCTCCAAAGCTCGATCTGACCACGCTCCAAGTGTTCGCGGCCGCTCCCGCCTATCGCAATGCGCGTGCCTCGCGATGGCGCAAGCGCGATCAATCGAGCGGGGGACCGCGGCAGGGACACTACGGACGAGTCACGATCCACCGTTGGGTGGAGTTGGCATTGTCAGTGAAGGCGAACCCGGAAATTCCACTCTCGATGAACGAAATGAGGATTGCCCAAGCGGGCAGCATTGCTTTCTCAATAAGCAGCCGAGGAGTTGAGCCGACTCGTCACGCGTTTGGAGCAGTTCATCAAGCGCCGGTCGCGCCACGGCGGGACGCATTACCCGGCCTCGCCGAGAAATGTGTTTCGTGGCCGCGCTCGAGATGCTTGCAATGAATTGGGTCAGGAGCGAGCTGGTGCAGCCACGAGAGTGAGGGCGACGTCACCAGCGAATCGTCGCTGCGGATTTGTGAGGCTTAACCGATGGTGCGAGTTGTCCGCCGCTGCCGCGATCTACGCGACAGCCCTCGAAGTCGCGGCCTGCATTGCACTATTCAGGCGCTCTCGCGATAACCGCAAATACGCGGTGCAGTACGGTGAAGGGATCCGGTGGAAAGCGTTCCACCAGCACCACTTTAAGCTCTGCATCAAACGCCGCGACGCCCTCCGCCGACAAGCTCGCACCCACTCCCGCACTGGCGCGAATGCGCCCGCGCCATGCTTCGTGTGAGTAGGGTACATCGAGGTCGAAAGAAAACGTCTCCAGGCCACGAAAACCCGCGGTCGCCAGCCCACCGAGCCACTGCGGGTACATTCCCATCCCACCGCCCAATTTCCATTTGGGGCTGTGCTTCTCGATCAGCTTCTCGGTTAGGTCAGCGATGTTTCCCGGCAGCGGTATCCAATCAAAGTGAGCGATTACCAGGTGACCGCCGGGCTTGAGCAATCGGCGCGCTTCCGCGGCGGCCCGGGGACGGTCGAACCAATGCCAGCACTGGCCGGCAATAACCAGGTCAAAGCTCGACTCCGGCAAGCCCGTCGCTTCGGCGGGCGCTTCGACGTATCGCACGCTGACGCTCGCCTCGCGATCGATACGGGCCGCTTCTTCCATCAAAGGCGTCGAGCGATCGAGCCCGGTCGATTCGCATCCGCGCTCGGCGAGTCCACGCGCGAGCGTACCGGTGCCGGTACCCAGGTCGAGCGAGCGAGCGCCTGGGCGGACGATCCGCATCGCTGCCAGGCGATCGAAGAACGCCGGTGGAAACCCGGCCCGATGCTTCCCGTAATCGGCCGCAGTGCGACCGAAATCTGCGACCAGTTTGCCTGCGGTAACTTCTGCCGATGCCATAGTCGACTCTCTTGTAGCGAAGAACGGTGGTTATCCGCGCCCGTTGACTTCATACATCTTTGCACTACTGTATACAACTTGAGCAGCTGTCGCCGTCTTGACGGCGCGGTCCGGGGATGGCGTCATCTCCACGTGGCGACTCGAATCTCCGACCGCGCGCAAATGCTCACGGCGTCCGAGGCCGCGGGCGCGCTCGGCGTCAAGTTGGGCACCCTGTACGCATATGTCAGCCGCGGATGGCTCAAAAGCTACCGGCGCCGTATCGGCAGACAGGCGCTCTATCGCCGCACCGACATTGAGGCGCTGCGTGGCGTGGTGGCGCCCGAACGCGGGCGGCGCGGCCGCAGCCTTCCCGATGCTTCTTCATGGGTCACCGTCGCGCAACCCAAAAGCTCCGAGACTGCCACGTCGGGGGTAATCGTGGCGGAGTCCGCGGTAAGCTCGATCCTTGAAGGACGCCTCGCCTACCGAGGTTATCCGATAGAGGAAGTCGTCGAGCATGCTGCTTTCGAAGAAGTCTGTCTTCTCCTTTGGAATGGCGAGCGACCCTCACCCGATGAAATAGTGGCCTTGCGCGCGGAAATCCGCGATGCGCGCATGCCGCCGCAGGTTGCGTCGGCCCTGGCCGCGGTCGGCGAGGACGCGCCGCCGCTACTGCGCCTGGCGGCGATGATGCCCGCGCTGGCTGCATGGGACAGCCGGCAGGCGCCCCGGTCACCGCTCGATCGCGCCAAGCTCATCATCAGCCATCTGCCGCTCGCGCTCGCCCGCCAGCGTCCCGATGGCGCTCATCTCGGAGACGGCGGGATGGCGGCGCGTCTGCTCGAATCCGTCGCCGGTACCACCGCTGCACAATGGGAAATTACCGCGCTTGATCGCGTGCTGGTCGCCTGCGCGGAGCACGAGCTGAACGCGTCGACGTTTGCTGCGCGAGTCGTCGCGAGCACCGGGGCCGATTTATTTGCCTCCGTCCTGTCGGCGCTTTGCTCGTTGTCGGGACCGATTCATGGCGGCGCTTGTGATCGAATTGAGGAAATGCTCGCGCGTATCGCGACGGGAGCACCCATCGGTGACTGTCTCGATACGATCATGCGCGAAAATCGTCTTCCCCCGGGGTTCGGCCACGCCATCTATCCGGGTGGCGACCCGCGCGCAGCTCTGCTGCGCAAGCACGCCGAGGCCATCGGGCGGCGCAGAGGACGCCGGCTCCTGGAGATCGCCTCGCGTATCGAAGAGGCAGTCTGGAAGCGCGAACGGCTCCGTCCTAACCTCGATTTTTATCTGACGGTCTCCACCAGGATGCTCGGATTTGCGCGTGGCCTGCCGGCCGCGATTTTCGCCATCGGGCGCTCTGCCGGATGGATCGCGCACGGAATCGAGCAATATGCGGACAATCGGCTGATCCGCCCACGGATGCGCTATCGGGGAATCGCGATTCGTCACTGGAACCAGTGAAGCCTCCCCTCGCCACGCTGGAGCCGCACGAGACCGAGCGCCTGCTGGCCGATATTAACTATCTGAACACTGCCGAGCTGCGCGGGTTCTGCAACGCGCAGGGAATTCCATACACGATCCAGATCGAAAGCGGGGACGGCCGTTTCACCCGAAGCAAAGATGCTGATCGCAAGGGTATCGTCATCGATCGCATCGTGCATTTCCTGAAGACTGGCAACGTCAAGCCAGCCACGACCTTCCGAAAGCAAGTCGTCAGCAGCAAAGAACTCGGCCGAGCGCCATTTGAGTCCGATCCCGTCCGATACGGGGAATACAAAAATCACCACGCCGCGACCCTCAGGCTGATGAAGCAATTGACCGACCGCAAATTCGAATTCGGCGCGATCGCACAGGAAGTGCTGCGCGCCTGCTGGTCACGAAACCAAGCTCCCACCTATCGCGAATTCGCAAGGCTATGGGAAAAGGCGGCAGCCGATCATTCAAAGCCAAACCCGGAGTGGGCCTTCCTGACAGATCTCGCCCAAGGAACCGCAGGCGGCGACTGGAAAAAGCTCCGCAGCCAAAAGGCCTCGGCGGTTCTATCGCTTTTGGGAAAAATCACTACACAGCAGTCGTTTCGGAATGAGAACAGCAAAGGTAGGAAGGTCGCGGCGAAGGTGCCCGTGAAACGTGGGTGAGAGGGCCCGGAACAGAGCGGCGGATTCCCTCCATCTTTCTTGAGCCGCCCGGATAGCGCGGTGTAAGTCGGCACCCAATCATCGCAAACCAGCGTCGCTCAAACGTCGCCTGCTGCCCACCGGCGGCTTTGACGAGGGACGTCGCCAAGTCGTATTGAAGAAGCAGTGGCATCCTGAATGAAAGCTCTAGCAAAGACCAAGAACGGTTTCGGTGCGGAACTGGTGGATCTCCCGACCCCGCATCCGGGCGAAGGCGAACTCCTCGTCAAAGTCGGTGCCTGCGGAATCTGCGGGTCTGACCTTCATCTGTATCAATGGGAACTCGGCGCCGATCGGATGGTCAGCCGCCTCCCATTCGTGATGGGCCACGAACCGGGCGGTGAAATAGTCGAGGTTGGACCCGGCGTTTCCAACTTCAAGCCTGGAGATCGCGTTGCGCTCGACCCGTTCGGCAACTGTGGACGATGCGGCCCGTGCCGCGCCGGCCGCTTCCACCTCTGCTCGTCGCCGACCACTCTTTCGGGGGCCCTCGCCGAATTTACGGTCGCGCCGGTCGGCAACAGTCACAAAGTGCCGGACTCGATGAGCTTTGAGCTAGCCTCCCTGCTTGAGCCCTTCGGCACCGGTCTGCATGCAGTTGAACAATCATCGCTTAAGCCAGGTGACAGTGCGGTGATCGAAGGCCCGGGTCCAATCGGCTTTTCGATCGCGATCGCAGCCCGCGCGCTCGGCGTCAGCTCCATCGTCATCACGGGCCTTCCCTCAGACACCGGTCGCCTGGCGCTCGCCCGCGAGCTGGGGTTCACGACCGTGACGGCGCAGGAGGAAGGATGGACTCGGCGGGTGCGCGATTATCTCCCCTCCGAGGGTGCAGACGCTTTGTTCGACGCGTGCGGCGAGATTGATTCACCGCGGGAGCTGCTCAAACGCGGCGGCGAGCTTATCGGAGTCGGATGGCCGGCCCGCGACATCACCTCGACCGAACTACGCGCGCTGTTTTTCCACGGCGTGAAGTGGATAAATTCGCGCGTGCGCACGCCAGAAACCTGGCGCCGTGCGATTTCGTTGGTGGCCTCCGGGACCATTGATCTCATGCCGATGGTGACGCATCGTTATGAGTTGGCGCGCGGCATCGACGCGTTCGAGCTGTTGCGCGAACGCAAGGGAGTCAAAGCGTTAATTCTGCCGCACGGATAAGCCGTGCGCTCAACAATTTCGGGAGCTGCGTCATGCGGAACGGATTCAAAATCGTCGACACTGACACCCACCTGATGGAGCCCGACTACGTCTTCGAGAAGTACATAGACGAGGCCTACAAGTCACAGGCGCCGAAGATGGGAGTGGCACCCGAGTCGGGAAGGCGCACGTTCCTGGTCGAGGGCGAGCCGTTCACCCGAGAGAAGGGCAAGTACCCGATGGCCGCTCCGGCCTTTCTGCAGTCTGTCCGCACGGCGATGAAGCGTTTCGAGCGTGCCGCCAAGACCGGATTCAACGCGGAAAGCCGGGTCCAGGACATGGACGAACAGGGTGTCGACGTCCAGATCATCTATCCAACGGCGGCGGGACAGATGATGGGCCGCGAATTCCGGGATGCGAAGCTGCTGGCAGCCTGCTGCCGCGCTTACAATGATTGGAGTGCGGATTTTTGCTCGCACGACCCGAAGCGTCTGCGATGGGCGGCGATACTGCCGATGCAGGACCCGGACCTCTCCATCGAGGAAGCGCACCGCTCGGCAAAAAAAGGCGCGGTCAGCTTTTACGTGCGACCGAACCCGGTGCGCGGCCGCACCATCTTCCACCAGGAGTACCTTCCGCTGTGGGGCGAGGTCGAAAAACTCGGCTTGCCGATTTCGACTCACGACTCGGCCTCGGCCTCGGTTGAATCGTTTGGCGACCGCATGGATACCCATGTGAGCGGCCATATCCTGTCCCACCCGTTCGAGGCGATGGCCGCGATGGCGGGGCTAATCTGGTACGGAGTGATCGAGAAATATCCAAAACTGCGAGTGGTCCACGTGGAAGCAGACGCGGGATGGGTGCCATACTGGCTACAGCGGATGGAACAGCATTGGAACTACAGCGGTAACGCCGAGCACGAGTACCTCAAGCGCCGGCCCAGCGAATATTTCAAATCCAACTTCTTCGTTGCCTTTCGAGGCGACGAACCGACGATGAAGGCGGCGGTCGAGCTGGTCGGCGACGACAATTTCCTGTGGGACACAGACTATCCGCATCCTGACGGCACCTTCCCATGGGGGATCGGCGCTATGATCGATCAAAAGATTCCCGACGCTAGCAAGCGGAAAATCCTCTGGGACAACCCAGCCCGCGCCTTCAATCTGTAGAGGGTCAGGTCTGAGACGGCGAAGGCGGTCGTCGACCCTGTCTCAATCCGCCCGCGAAAGCTACGTGAGCTGCGAGACGCCCGCGTCTGCATTTAGACCGGGCCGCCCGCCTTTCGCCTCTCCAGTGCTTCTGCGAAACTGTCTAAGTGGCTCGCCAGATATCAGCCGAATCGGTCCTTGAAGCACTCGCGCAAATAAACTATCCGGGATATTCCACTGGTCTTGTAGCCCTCGGCGTGATCGAGGAAGTCGTGCCCAAACCCGACGGCGCCGTCTCGATCCTGGTACGCCAGGCAACCGAGCGCGACGAAGTGATGCAGGGCATCGCCGACGAAATCCACCAGGTACTGACTCACCGTCTTGGCATTAAGAACGTGGAACTCCGGGTCCGCAAGCTCGAAGCGGAGCTCGGGGAGAAAACCGGCCGGGTTCACCTCGAAGGCACCAAGCACATCATCGCGGTCGCGAGCGGAAAGGGCGGGGTAGGCAAATCCACCGTCGCAGCCAACCTTGCCTGCGCGCTTGCGCAACTCGGCCTCAGTGTCGGGCTCCTCGATGCCGACATCTATGGTCCTTCCGTGCCGATGATGTTTGGTATCGGCGATGAGCGTCCCAAGTCCGCGGGCGGGCAGAATTTTTACCCCATCGAAAAATATGGGGTTAAGCTGGTGTCGATCGGATTCTTTCTAGGCGAACGTGCGCCGGTTATCTGGCGCGGACCGATGGTGATGGGTGCCGTGCGCCAGTTCCTCAAAGACGCGCTGTGGGGCACCCAGGACTTTCTGGTGGTCGATTTGCCACCTGGGACCGGTGATGCGCAATTGACGCTCGCTCAGCAGGTGGCCGTGGATGGAGTCGTGATCGTGACTACGCCACAGGAAGTGGCGCTCCTCGATGCCTTCCGGGCGGTGCGAATGTTCCGGCAGGTGCATTGTCCCCTGCTCGGGGTCGTCGAAAACATGAGCTACTTCGTCTGTCCTGATTGCGGCGAGCGCGACGAACTTTTCGGACGCGGTGGGGGCGAGGCGATGGCCATTCAGGAACATACGGACCTGCTCACACGGATACCAATTCAAATCGAACTGCGGCGGGCCGGCGATGAAGGTATGCCACTGGTGATAAAGGACCCGTCGCACCCCGTGAGCGTCGCCTTTAAGGAACTCGCCAAACGCATCGTCGCCGCGATGACTGCGTAGGCGCAGGCAGATACTTGCTAGGGTCGGAGTCCGCCGATATTCTTCCCGTTCAAATCGAGGCAAGACGCCGACTCTTGCCACGCAGGCTGCAGCCCGCGTGAGGTCCGGAGAACCGTTGGAATATGTCTACGCTGATTACTGAAGAGTGCATCAACTGCGGCGCGTGCGAACCCGAGTGCCCAAACACCGCCATCTATGAGGGAGGCGCGCCGTGGGAACTTGACGGGGCGACCAATCCCGCGATCAAAGATGACATCTACTATATAGCTCCCCAAAAATGCACCGAGTGCGTTGGCTTCTTCGATCAGGAAC
Source organism: Candidatus Binataceae bacterium (assembly GCA_036495685.1). Lineage (NCBI taxonomy): Bacteria > Candidatus Binatota > Binatia (SeqCode) > Binatales (SeqCode) > Binataceae (SeqCode) > Binataceae bacterium (SeqCode). The sequence continues at coordinate 19,511 of DASXMJ010000166.1, forward strand.
AATGCGCGGCGGTTTGTCCGGTAGACTGCTGTATTCCCGACCCAAATATTCCCGAGAGCGAGGAAGTTCTCCTGGAACGCGCCCGGAGAATGCATCCCGACCAGAGCTTCGGAGCCGATTTTCCCTCCCGTTTTAAGAAAGGTTAATTCTTATTTACCGATCGCACAGAACGAGGGCTTCAGCTTCCATTCTACCAGTGTCATCGGGAATTTATTTTGCCGGATTCTTCGCCAGTGACGCTCGAACTTCACGACTGTCTCCGAACCACGAGGGCACGCTGACGCGTCTTCACTTTGCCAACGAAGCCGCTTGCGCAAAATCCAGCACGGCAGGCCCTTCTCATTGGTCCCTTCTGCCGTCAACCGATACGCACATCGCTCCCAAAAGCGCCGCGACCGAAGCCGTACCCGCTGAACCACGACCTCCACTTCCGTCCAACTCTCGGAAGATAGGACGTTCTCGATAGTGCCCGCGGCCTCGCGACCGAAGCCCTTCCCCTGCCAGGCGCGATGAAGAATCAGGAGACCGAGCGCCGCGTAGTCACCACGGGGATGGGGCGCCAGTAGGTCCGCAATACCGATCAATTTTCCGCTTTCCCGAAGCCTCACCGCTAGGAACCGTTGATTTTCTCGCGCTTGCCCGGTGAGTAGCGGCCATCGGCTTACTTCCTCGACAGAATAATCAGAGCGGTCCTCCGAGCCTTCCGAGTCGCGAACGAAATCTGGATTGCTGTTGAAGATCGCTTGCACTTCCCTCGGCTGCAGAATCCCTTTCTACCCTCGAGATTGTAAGATGCTGTGTACAAATGTTCACGGTGACTTGCTTTCTTCTCTGATATCTAATTAGATCGATATCTAATTAGATATCAGAAAACAAGTGACGGATCACGACACCACCGCTCTCCTCAGGCACTTCAAGGCGCTGGGCAATGAAAGCCGTCTCAAGCTGGTCGGTCTCATCGCCGATCGCGAGCGCAATGTGCAAGAACTGGCGGCACTGCTTGCCCTCAAGGAACCGACCGTCTCGCATCATCTTGCGATCTTGAAAAATGCGGGTCTTCTGGCCATGCGCGTCGAAGGCAACACGCACTGGTATCGGCTCGACCTCGATGCGCTCCGGCGCATCAACCGGTCGGTCTTCTCCGCAGATTTGTCCAGGGTCCCATACGAAGTCGATGGCCAAGTGTGGGAGCGTGAAATCCTGCGCAACTTTATTGAAGACGATCGGCTTACCAAAATTCCCGACACCCGCAAGAAGCGATGGGTGGTGCTCAAATGGCTCACCCGCCGTTTCGCACTCGACACGCGCTACAGCGAAGCGGAGGTCAATGCCGTCCTCAAACGGCATCATCCCGACGCCGCAACCTTGCGCCGCGAGTTGATTGGCTACCGGATGCTGGAACGGAACAAAGGAATCTACCGGCGAACCCCAGAATCAGGCTGGAAAGCCTTCTAGTCCGAGTACCAGCCGGGGACGACCTTGGCGGCCGTAAGTTAGGCTTTTCGTGAAATCGGCGGACGCAATTTCCAAATCGCCGTTGGCGAATTTGCTCTCCGCCTAATACAATTCCACGAGCGTGTCACGGCTTACTGACAAAACCGTCGTGCTCGGCGTGGGAGGCGGTATCGCAGCCTACAAGGCCGCCGAAATCACGCGCCTTCTGGTCCAGCGCGGCGCTAAGGTCCGCGTGATGATGACTCCCAACGCCCGAGAGTTCATCACTCCGCTGACTCTGCAAACTCTCTCGCAGAATGCGGTCGCGACCGACACCTTCTCGCTCACCCAAGAATCGCAGATAGGCCACATCCGCCTTGCCGATGCAGCGGACCTCATTCTGATAGCGCCCGCCACCGCCGACCTGATTGCCAAAGCCGCCGTCGGTATTGCAGACGACATCGTAACAACCGTGCTGCTGGCCACTCGGGCGAAGGTCGCGTTTGCACCCGCGATGAACGTGCACATGTATGCTCACCCGACCGTACAGGGAAATCTCGCCACTCTCAGATCACGCGGCGTCTCAATTATCGAACCCGGGGAGGGAGACCTCGCGTGCGGCTACGAAGGCAAGGGACGGCTCGAAGACCCAGCGATCATAGTGGAGGAACTCGAGCGAATGGTCGCACCCCGCGATCTCGAGGGTCAGCGCATCCTGGTAACTGCCGGCCCGACTCAGGAAGCGATCGATCCGGTGCGGTTCGTCTCCAATCGGTCGTCGGGGAAAATGGGCTTTGCGATCGCCCGCTCCGCCGTGGCTCGCGGCGCGGAGGTCAGGATGGTCGCCGGACCGTCATCGCTTCCGACCCCGCGCGGTGTCGAGCGCTTCGACACCGTCAACGCGGCCGACATGCTCGGCGCGACCTCGCGCAATTTCCCGTGGTGCACTGTGCTCGTGATGGCGGCGGCAATCGCCGATTTTCGACCCGCAGATCCTGCCTCGAATAAGTTGAAAAAGAATTCGCGCGGCCTTGATCTCAAAATGGTGTCGATCGCCGATGAGCTCCCGCGGCTGGCCGCCAAACGGGGATCGCGCGTGATGATCGGATTCGCGGCCGAAACCAACGATCTGGAAGCCAACGCTCGCGATAAACTGAAGCGCAAGGGCCTCGACCTAATCGTAGCCAACGACGTTACCCAACACGGCGCTGGTTTCGGCGCCGACACCAACATCGTCACGCTCATTACCCCGGATGGCGTTGCGCATTCCCATCCAAAGCTCGGCAAAGACGAGGTAGCCGACCTGATCCTGGATCGCCTGGTCGCGATCCGCACGTCGAAGCATCGTCGGCTCCGGGCCGTTCGTTAGTCTAGGAAATTCCCGGCTCATCGCGGGAGAGGCATGACCACGCAAGGGCCTGAAACCCAAGCGAGCCTCGCAACCATTTAGCAAACCCAGGGTCTTAGAGCCCAGGCTAGAATTTCCGGGCAGCTGCGTCGGGAACGGCGCCCTCTTCGACGACCTCCTCGTTTGTGCTTAGACATACCCACGGGAAGCCGGGGTGGTGAAAGCGGTAGACACAGAGGACTTAAAATCCTCTGGACCGAGAGGTCCGTGCGGGTTCGAGTCCCGCCCCCGGCACTCAAAAGTATGCGACATAATTGGTGATTTAGCTCTCAGAGCAACAAATGTCAAGCGCGAGATACCGTGAAGTAACGGCGCGACTTTGGCTGAACTTTGGCTGTTCCGTCACCAAACGCTTGTTGCCCTAGTAACAGCGACACGTTTTCGTCTCCTGAAAATTGAACGGGCACAAATCGACACCGGACAGACGGTGTCACAGAAGAAAGGAGTGCAGCAATGTCGACAGTTGAACAGGAATCTCACGAACAGCCAGATGTTAGTTCCCTCGATTGGGGCCCAGACAGCCCTCGCGGAGGTAAGGCTGTCATGGGGCGAAT
>DASXMJ010000167.1 GCA_036495685.1 Candidatus Binataceae bacterium
GGCGCCCGCGGCCGCTCAGCGAGTCGCTCAGGATGAGGCCGACGGCAACGCTGTCCACGTATCGTCGACGCCAACCTTCTTCGTTAACGGGATACCGGTGGTGGGCCTGCCGGAGGGGAACGTCTTCGACTTCATCATCAACTCAGAACTGACCTCGGCCTCCGCGCACGCCGCTGCGCGATAGCGCCATCGCCGCGAGACGGGAATTCTCCCGTCGAGTCGGAGAGGATCCGGTCGCCCTCCGCCTGCGCTGTAATTTCTCGTTGCCCTTGCACGGGGAGCGCGATCCTAAGGTCTTGGGTTCGCCACAAAATGTCGCACGACACCGCGGAGAGCCTCGATCAGCTGGGCGGGTGAGAAAAGAGAAATCGCGCTGTTTGGTGCTGTCTAGTGCTGGCGCCAGGCGCGTGAATCACGCCTCTTCCTGTCCCCTCGGCGCCAGCCATTCCGCAGCCGAGGGTGATGAGTGGGCACGCCGCAGCTCGCTAACCGCGCTCGGCGGTGGCGACGGCAACACCGCTTGGAGGCACTCTCTGAGGAGTCGGCTTCAATTCAGTGCGAGGAAGGAGTGGCGGAGGACCCCGGAACTAACACCGGCATGCTGCCAACGGGCGGGGGCTTCGCTTCCGTCGACGGTGAAGCGCCCAGCATCGCCAAGGATTCCACCACTTCCTGGCGCTGCTGCACGAAAGGATGTGCCGCCAGGAACGCTCGGTAAACGGCGACCGCGGCGTCCCTCTGACCCTGCTTCGCCAGCATCCGGGCGAAGCCCAACTGGGCCCGCACCTGCTCCGGTCCCCCCAGCGAAGCTGCCTGCTGATAGGCTCCGGCCGCTTTCGCGTATTCGCCCATTCGCTCGTAGATTACGCCGAGATTGGTCAGCGCCAGGTTCGCGAAGGTCGCATCGTGCTCATCGGCTACGAATGCGACCAGGGCATCGCGCGAGTGCGCCAGGTCATTGTCCCCCAGGTAGGCGACTCCGAGGTAGAAACCCGCGAGCTTACCGAGCCGGCGACCGGACTCGGTTTGCGCCAGCTTGGTAAACTGCTCTTCGGCGCTTTTGTATTGCTTGGCGTTGAGCGCGCCCAGCGCGGCGTAAAAATGGTCGCCCGTGATGCGATCGCGCCGACGCTCATACATATACACGCCCAAAACGATACCGGCCGAAGCTACCACCACAACAGCAGAAATTATTAGCTGCCGCAGATTGGCGAACAGAAATTCCTGGGCGCTCTCGACGAAGGTTTGAAATTCATCGGGGCGCTTCAGGTCTTTGCGCGAGATCTTGTAGTGGCGATGGGTCGAGGGCATGGGATTACGTCGACCCTAGGTGCTTGCTAGCGTCGTGCGCAAGCGATTCTCGAATCGACTTGGCACGGCGCGCGTGGTCACATCTTGTATTTGAAGTCCTCGGGCGACATCCGCTCGAGTATCTCCGACCACTTGTCGCGTGAAACCCCCGCCAAGTTCTGCTCGGACGATCCGCCGCCCTCGGCCTGGCTCTCCTGCGGCTCGCTGGAATCGAGCAACACCTGTTTGGCCACGTAGATCGGAGACTTCGTCCGCAGCGCCACCGCGATCGCATCGGAGGGCCGCGAGTCGATTTCCACGGTCTTGCCCTCGCGCGTCTTGAGCTGGATGCGGGCGTAGTAGGTGCTCTCGCGCAGTTCCGTGATTTCCGCGGATTCTACGGTCGCACCAAACTCGGCCAGCAAGTTGCGCAGCAAGTCGTGCGTCATCGGGCGCGGCGGTCGAATGCCTTCGAGCTCGGTCGCCATCGCGGTGGCCTCCAGGGGCCCCACCCAAATCGAGAGGTTAAGCTTATTGTCCGGGTCCTTAAGGACGACGATGGGCATCTTGGTCGACGGATCCAGAGTAATGCCGCCAACCATCATCAGAATGAAATCTTCTTTGTGACCAGCCATGGGTTGGATTGCTATTCGCGTGGTGACGACCGCGGCGGGCGCGACAGCGTTCGATCCATCTCTCGCAAATATCTTGGACCAAACACGGTCAGTGGTCAACCGAAGGAACCGTCGCCAAGCTCCAAGCCATGCGCTTAACGCACGACCAAGTGATCGACTACGCGGTAAAGCTGGTTGAGATTGCGGCACTCTTCGACCATGTCGCAGTGAACGGCATAGCGTTCCATCTCGCTGTCGCCGAAGCCCCAGGTATTGCGGCTCTCCGGATTCAGCCAGATGATTCGCTTCGCACGCTGGCGAATTTCGCGCAGGCACCAGTCGTGCGGCAGATTATAGTTGTTGCGCGCGTCGCCCAGCACAATCACGGTCGTCCGCTTGTTGATCGCTCCGATATGGTCGGCCACGAAACTACGGAATGCAAAACCGAAATTCGAATGGGCGTACACGTTGATGATATCGCCCTTCAACGCCACGTCCAGCGCATCCTTAATGTCGTTGGTGCGAAAATGCTCCGTTACTTCGCCGATGTCGGACACGAAGATGAAACTGCGCACCCGCGAGTACAGGTCCTGCAACGAATAGACGAACTGCAGCATGAACCGCGACGCGTTGCGCACGGAATCGGAGACATCACACAGGATCACCACCTGCGGCTTCTCCTTCTTGCGCCGCTCGAAGCGTAGTTTGAAGGGAACCCCTCCGCAATCGAGGTTGTTGCGCAGGGTGCGCTTGATATCGAACCGCCCCTTCTTGGCTCGTTTGCGGCGAATCGCGATGACGTTTTTAAGGCGCTGCGCGAGCTTTTGCACCGCCTCCTGCATTTTTTTGAGCTCGTCTTCGCTGAGATAGTAGAAACTTTTCTCCGCGATCTGGTTCATCCGTTGATCTTCGCGCTGACGGATGTCCCGTTTCTCGCGCTCCATGCGCACATAGCGCCGGATGATGTCTTCGAGCGCCTTGAGCCGACGCTCCAGGTACTCTTCCATCCGCGCCTTCATCGCCTGCCCGAGATCCATCTTCTCGAGCTGTTCGCGCAATTCCTTGATCTCAGCTTCGATCTTGTCGAGACCGAGCTCCCGCGCCAGGGCGCGGGCAAAATAGTTTTCCTCGATGGTCCGCTCGATGCCCTTGAGCTTGGCAGCCCGGGCCGCTTCGCGCAGGCGCTTCTCGAGCGCACCCGAGTTGTTCTGCAGCAGCTGCTTGGCCAGTTCGGAGAGCTTTTTGCCCTCTTTTTGCAGCATCTTCTCGACGTCTTCCAGGAACTTCTGGAATTCCTGATCCGACATCGAGAGCGCATCCTGGACGGCCTTGCTGGCCTGTTTGATGATCTCGCCAAGTCCGGAGAAATAAACGTCGAATAGCTCTTCGAAGACCGGCAGCTCACTGGCCCGCTTGACCATCGTGGATCGCAGTGCCGCGCGAAACACGTCGCGCTCGCCGAGCCCGGTCACTTCGGAAGCCGAGAACGCATCGAGGGTCTCCGCGAGCGAAACCCGGACACCATTCTCGCGCAGCAGGTTCGCAAATTCGACCAGCTTTTCTTCCATCGGCCGCCCTGCCCTCCTAGTTTAGCAGATCCTTGTCGCTGCTTCCGGTCGCATCCGCTCCCCGCCGCGCGCGCACGCGGCGCACGTAATCCTTGAGTTCTTCCTGCGCTTTGCGCACATCCCCTTCGTACTTGACGATGGTGTCGAGCGTCTCGTTGACCAATTCCTCGTCCAGCTTCTGCACGTTGAGCAGGGTGAGCGCCTTGACCCAGTCCAATGTCTCGCTGATGCCGGGGGTCTTCTTGAGGTCCAGCTTGCGCAGCGATTGCACGACCGCGACCACTTCCTCGGCGAGCTTGTCGGCCGCCTCGGGAACCTTGAGCCTGACGATAGCGAGTTCCTGCTTGCGGTCGGGAAAGTCGATGTACAGGTGCAAACAACGACGTTTGAGCGCGTCAGACATCTCGCGCGCGTTATTCGAGGTGAGAATCACCAGCGGGATGTGCTTGGCGGTCAAGGTGCCCAGTTCCGGTACGGAAATCTGGAAATCCGAGAGCAGCTCGAGCAGAAACGCCTCGAACTCGGCATCCGCCTTGTCGATTTCGTCGACCAGTAACACACTCTGCTTCTCCGAGGTGATCGCCTTCAGAAGCGGACGCGGCAGTACAAAGCGCTCCGAAAAGAACACTTCGTCTTCCCGTGCGATTCGATCGACCGCCTCGGTCAGACCCTTGGCGCCGGTGAGAACCTCACTGATTTTGTCCTTCAGGATCTGCGTGTACAGCAGCTGCTTGGCGTACTCCCACTCGTAGAGCGCCTTGCCTTCGTCGAGTCCCTCGTAGCACTGCAGACGAATCAGCTCGTGACCCAGCGAGGCGGCGAGCACCTTGGCGAGGTCAGTCTTGCCGACGCCGGCTGGCCCTTCCACCAGGATGGGCTTCTTCAGCGAGCTCGCCAGGTAAATTACGGTAGCGATTCGCCGGCTCGCTATATAGTTGTTTTTGGCGAATCGTTCGATGACTTCGTCGATCGATGAGAACATCCAGCCTCCTCAAACGGATGCGGCAACGCTCACGCTTCCGCGCAGATGGCAATTGCATACCATGCTCCGTCATACCGAGGAAACCCAGTTGTCGTTGACCTCTGGAGCGTTCCTTGGAGCAACTTACCCCTAAGTTTCAGATATGCAGCGCCTCGAAGGCCGGTTCCCCGCACTCGAACCGCGCGCGCGAGAGCGCTGACGCGTCCAGCTGCTCGTACCTGCCGCTGGCGATTAGATCGGCCAGCGCTTGCCCCGCCCCATACGACTGCATCACACCCCTTCCGCTGAATGAATGCGCCTCGTAAACCCGATTTGCGGCGCGGCCTACTATCGCGCTGCGGTCGGGACTCACTTCGTAGAGCCCCGCCCACCCGGTGACGTGCCGAAGTCGTTCCATGCAGCTCATCCGCGCAAACAGCCGGGGCCATATTTCGTTTTGAAAAAATGGTTCGCCGTCATACCTGAAATGGTAACCGGGCGGCTCTTCGGGCGGAGAATAGCCGGCCAGAATGTGCGCTCCCTCGTTGTGGAAATAGACCCCCGAGGTGTCGACGATCATCCCGTAGTCATCGAGATTGGTGGCCCGGTTGTCTACTACGCAAACCTGCCGCCGTACGGCTTCGCTGTAGTTCTTGAGCCCCAGCAGTTTCAGCGGGTAGGGAGACCAGGCCCCGCCGGCGATGACCAACGCGTCGGCGCGCAGCTCGAACAAATGTCCGGTCTCCGCCTCGCCGGGCCCGTCCTGCGTCATCAGCCGCATCAGACCGGCGTCCGACATAGTCTCATCGGATTGCCAGCAATTCACCGATACCGCGTCAGCACCCGACTCGATTCCAATTACCCACACGCGATCGAGAAACTGCGCGCCGCGTCGCAGCGCAACGCCCCGATAGTGCTCTTTAAGCAGGTTCGGATTGATGAGTCCGTCACGCGGCGAGAACGTCGCGCCTGCGATCCCGTCGAGTTTGTCGATTTCCGGAAAGCGCCGGCTTACTTCGGATGCGGACAAGGTTTCAATCGGATGTCCAAGGCTGCGCTGAAGTTCGATGTGGGCTAACGCTTCCGCCCAGGTCCCATCGTCGTAGAGCCACAGGTAGCCCTTCTGCCGAAAACCGACCTGCGCCGCGATTTTCTCATAGAACTGAATGGAAGCACGGCACAGAACGATGTTAACCGGCTGCCACCAAGTTGCCCGAACTCCGCCGGCATTTTTCTCGCTTGAACTGAGACGCCCGCTCAAATCCAGGTCAACCGCGATGGTTTTAAGGTCGCGCTCGGCCAGCGCCATCGCGACTGAGCTGCCCACAATTCCGGCGCCGACCACACACACGTCAAAGCGACCACCCAGGTTCACAAAAAATACTCTAGCATCGGTTTGCGGCTACGCCCTCACCGGCGTGCGCACCCTTGGCAGGTTTGTTCAAGTTGTGAAAAATTAACTGGAGAAAAGGGCGTCCGAAAGAACCGAGGTACGCCGCCACCGCGGGCACCTGGCGACCCCCGGCGGATTCGGGGTGGCCAACCAGTTTCCTCTCCCCCAACCTGGAGACCAGGCCTTGTATCACCGACGCACTCCCTTCTAAGTTTGGAACTCCGATGTGCACCCTCGCCATCTACTTTAAGGTCGCACCCGAATGGCCGGTGATTATCGCGGCCAATCGCGATGAGTTCCTCGATCGTCCCGCCACCGATCCCGCTGTGCTCAGCGATGACCCCCAAATTGTTGGGGGCAAGGACTTGCGCGCAGGGGGAACCTGGCTCGGTCTCAACGAATATGGCCTAGTGGCGGGTCTGCTGAATCGACGTCCCGCAGAAGAGTCTAATCCAAGCGCTCGTTCCCGCGGTATGCTCTGTCTCGATGCTTTGGGGCGGTCCACTGCCGCCGATGCGGCGCGATTTGCGGGTGCCGAACGTGGTTGCGACTACAACCCCTTCAACCTGCTAATGGCCTCGCGCGAGGAGGCTTACGTCGCCTATAACCGCGGCAGCCATATCCAGGTCGTGTCGCTCACGCCCGGGCTTCACCTCCTCACCAATCTCGACGTCAATGATTTCGAGTGTCCGAAAATCAGCCGCGCATACGGCCGTTTCGCCGAGCTGGCCGAGCGGCCCGAGTTCCGAGGCGACCCGGTTGGCGCGCAGTCGGCGCTGGGAACGTTATTGGCGGATCACAGTACGCAGCTCGATTCGCGCACCGGACGGCCCAATTCGTTATGCCTGCATCTCGATGCTTACGGAACGCGTTCCTCCAGCTTGATCTTCCTGGGCAAGCGGGGTGAGGTTTGCCACCGATTTGCCGCAGGTGCTCCCTGTGCGACACCCTACAAGGCCGCAATGGTCCCCCGAGTCTCCCGCTCAAGCTCGTTTCAAGGCGAGAAGTAGCCGACCGCACCCGCGATGAGAAAGCAGATGATCGCGATGGCTGCACAGGCGAGGAAAATCGACGCGAGAAAAGGCGGCTCGATGACGAAGAAGAGAATCGAACCCGAGATGATCGCCAACACGCTTGCAACTATGGCGACCACAATACTTACTGTCCGGAGCTGGGCCATCTCACATAGGGTTTGAGCTTGAACCAACTACACGCCTGGTGTTGAACGTGCAATGAACGCTTCTCTGAGCATCCTTCGGGCGATTCGACCCACACTGATCGCGCTGGCCGGAGCAGTTTGCTTTACCGTGACCGCCGCTGCCCAGCTTTCGACCAACCTGGGCACCGCCAACCTCGACTGGCAGCAACGCTTTTTGGGAATTCTGCCACTGGTCAAACCCGATCCCAAGGATCCGGTCGTGGTGACGGTAAACGGCCAGCCCATCACCGCCGGTCAGATCAATGACTACGCCAAGACCGAGGCGCGCATGATCAACGCGACTTCGACCGAGGAATCCAAGGCGGTCTTCAAGGATGCTACCGAGAACCTGATCGGTCGCCAATTACTGATCGATGAAGCAAGACGGCGGAACATCACTATCCCGGAGCCGCAGGTAGCCGCCCGGGCGAGCGAATTCAAACTGACCGGAGCCTCGGGCGAAGAGGCCGCCCCGAACGGTGGAACTGCCGACAAACAACTACTCGAGGCCGTTCGTGGCTCCATGATGATCGAAAAGATGCTCGACGACGAGTTCCGAGCAGCCAAGGTGCGGCCTACCGACGAGCAGATCAAAAAATACTACGACGAGCATCGCGACCTGTTCATCAAGGACCCCGGCGAGGTGCGCATTTCCCACGTCGCCGTTAAACTGCCGGATAATCCAACCGACGCACAAAAAGCCGCCGCGCGCGACAGGATCATGAAGTTATACAAAGAAGCCGAGCACACCAAGGACTTCGCCGCGTTCGCCAAGGCCAACTCCGAAGATTCGCGCTCGGCGCCAAAAGGTGGTGACCTGGGCTATTTCCACCCCGGTCAATTGCCGCCGGTGGTTGACAAACTGGTCTTCTCGACTCCGGTCGGACATCTGACCCAGATCATCGAATCCAACATCGGCTATAGCTTCATTAAGGTGACCGAGCGACGCGGCGAGACATACTCGACGCAGAACGAGGTAAAGCCGAAGATCGCTATGGCCCTGCTGGACTACAATGAAGACGCAGTCGTGAAGTCGCTCCTCAAACAGCTCTCTAAGCACGCAAAGATCGAGTTCAGCAAGACCGTCTGAGCTACTAAAGCCGAACTTCGCCGCTCGCACGAGAATTTCGAAATGGTGGGAGCTGGCGATTACTGCTTCCCATTCCGGGTTCGCTGCCAATGATAGACCCTGCCGGGATCGTAGCCCTGATAAACGATCGTCACGGAACCCATTTTCGCCTTGGGCGTCCCATGCGGGGAGGTGAGAGCGGTTGCACCCATCCAATTCTGGATGACCAGGGCATCGAATTTATCTTGAAATGGGGTGAGGGCTCCGAGTTTCGGGTGCGACAGACCCTCGAGACAACGCGCCGCCTCAGGGCGCTCGGCTATCCAGCGCCCGAGATCATTGTCGCAAGCAGGGGAAACGGTTTGCGCTACTTCGTGCAGCGAATGCTACCCGGCAAGCCGGGCGCCTCGCTCACGCCCGCCCTGCTCGAACGCGTTGTCGAATTGAATCGTCTGCAGGAGGAGGCTGCTTCGGAATTCGTGGAAGGATGGCCGGCGCGAATTGTAGAAAGTGTTGAGAAGGGATTCAAAGAGTGGTGTGTTCACGACTCGCTTGCGACCCACTCGCGCCAGACCGCAGCCTTGTTGGCGGAAGTGAGACGGACGGTCTCAATGGTAGGGGCTGTGCAGTTTCGCACTAGCGATGCGGTCCATTTTGATTTCAGCACCGCGAATATTCTGGTCGAACACGGTGAGGTTTCAGGCGTTATCGATTGGAATGGTTGCTGCGCGGGCGATCGTGCCTTTGATCTGACGACCCTGGCCTTCTACGCACTCGAAGATTCCGACGTAGCAAACTGGCTGCTCGACCGCGCTCGCGAGGTAGCGGGTCCTCGGGCCGTCGGGCTTTATCTGTCGCACATGATCGTGCGGCAGCTCGACTGGTCGATTCGCAATCACGACCAGCCGACCGTCACCCGGTACCTGAACATCTCGCTCCGCGCCCTGCGGGTTATTCGGGAATTGCGTGATCGTCCCCGCTGAAGCTGCGTTGTGCGGGCTATTTCCTTTGCGAGTTGCGGGTAAAGGCAATTCCAGCGAGGACAGTGAAGGGTGCTTTGGCAAGAATCCGGCCCTAGCGCGCGGCCCGATACCATGTAGGATCGGCAACCCCGGCCGCCGTGAACGCCGCGATTCGCTCCGCACATTTGGTGCATGCGCCGCAATGAACCAGGCCGCGCGGCTTCGCGCAGGACAGCGTGAAGCCCAGCGCAAGGTCCCTGCCCCGGCGGATTACTTGCGCCTTGCTCAGCCCAACAAACGGCACTCGAATCTTGACCGGCAGCCCCATCCCCAGTGCAATCGCGCGTTCCACCGCGCCAAAGAATTGCGGTCGCGCATCCGGAAAAGGATTCGCGTTCAGCGGCGCCATCGCGATCTCGCCGATCCGGTGGTATGCGCAAAAGACGGCTGCCTTGACCAACAAGCTCAGGTTCCTGCCCACGATGTAGTTCGACGAGGTCGCGGCGCGGTAGCCGGGAACGCCGCGACCGGTAACGCTCCAGTGGTTTGGCGCGATGTCGGTCATCGGCAGGTCAAGAATTTTCAGTGCGGCGATTCGAAGTCCGCACAAAGTTTTCACAAACTTGCGCAAAGCGAACAATTCCTCAGGTTCCCAGCGAAGGCCTGCGCGGACGTAGACAGGAAAGACATGTCGCTTGCGGCGCGCCAGGTGTGCAAGCAGCACCGAGCTGTCGAGCCCTCCGCTTGCGAGCACCGCGATCCGAGAAGGCACCGGATTAACCCGGAAGGAGCGGCTGGACTCACCCATCGGAATACGCTGAATCGAAGTCGAGAGCCTCGCCCTCGCGCGTGGAGGCAATGGTCTCGGGAACCCACCACAGTAGCGGCACGATCAACGCGGTCGCCAGGGTCGTGATGATGACCGCCGGGGTGAATCCAGCTCTCGCGTAGATCCAACTTCCGAGCAGATTGCCGGAATTGGTCGCCGCCGAATAGGTGGTCGTCAGGGCCAACATCATGCCGGTACCCTCGAGCCCTTTCGGGCAGGAGCGGATGATGAGGTCCACGTAGGCCGCGGTGGGCAGTCCCCCGAATAGTCCGTAAAGTACCGCGATAGCGAGGGCGCTGGCCGGGCTCCGCGCGAAGAACATGATGGGACCTTGAAGAATCGCGACCAGCGTTCCCCACCAGAGCAGCGAGGAGAGGGTAAACCTCCTGCACAGCGGTGCGTACAACATTGCACTTGGGATGAAGAACAGCCACTGGAGTGCTGTGAACGTGCCAAACACCTGACTCGACACTTTCACCGTCTCGGTCAGGTGATAAAACATCGGAGTTCCCCATCCGGGCCCGAAATTCCACAGCAGGAAAATTCCGGCCGCTGGCCAGATCGGGCGATAGCCCGCAAGTCGCGCGATCGCATCCAGACTAGTTTCGGAGCGGACTTTTGACTGCTCGAAAGCCACTACTGCGTCCAGCCGCCAAAACGATTGCACCGCGATCACGGCGGTCACTACCGCCGCGATGAGAAAGGTTACGTGCGCGGGAACATGAGCCACCAGCCATCCTCCCAGTAATGCCGAGATGACCGCAGGCACGTAGGTTGCCACACCTGACACCACGCTCAAACGACCAGTCATAAGATGACCTTGCGCCACACCGGTCATTAGCGCCTGCGACCCGCTAAGGATGATCAAGTATGCGATCCCCGCGATTAGGGTAGCGTAGAGAAGCCTCGAGTAAGTGATCGACGCGATCCCTAGATACAGATAGGCCGCGAGCGCAACGGTTGCACCGACGAGGAGATAAAAGCGATCACCCATCAACCGGGGACGATATCGATCGCGCACAAAGCCGGGCAGAAAGCCGAAGTATGCTGGAATGCCGGCAATCACGACGAACACGGCCAGCTCCACCGGCGAGAGGCGAAGGTTGTCCTTCAGATAGTAGCTGATCGGAATCGCGGCGATGCCAATCGGTGTGCCGAGCCCTACCGCCAGAAAGAGAATCAGGAAATATCCGAGAATCGCGCTCCGCGTACCCGCGGAGTCCGGCGCATATCCCCCCGAGTCCGCATCGGTCTCACCTCCGAGCATCTGCGGTTCGGGTGGCATAGGACGTGGGCGTTTCTATCCGGGTCCAGGCTGCGTGGCAATCAAGCTATCAGGCGGCCACCGTCGACAAGAAGAGTCGCGCCGGTAGCGAAATCAGTTCCTTCACAGAAGAAGAGCACCGCGCGCGCTACGTCCTCGGGCGAACCCATCTTCTTGGTCAGGGTACCGGCGACCATTTTGGCGATATCATCAGTACCGTACTCTTCGGGGGCGAGCACCGGACCGAGTGCAACGCAATTCACCTGCACCTCTGGCGCTAAGGCCTTTGCCAGCGCGCGGGTCAGGCCAATCAGGCCAGTCTTGGAGACCGTATAAGGCAGATAGTTGTTGTACGGGCGAATGCCGGCCCAATCGCCGATGTTCACGATCTTGCCCGCTCCTCGCTTGCGCATCTGCAGGCCGGCGAATTTGGCCAGGAAGAAAGGCCCCTTGAGGTTGGTGTTGAGGGTTACATCCCAATCTCGCTCGGTCACTTCCGCAAGCGGCTTGCGACTGAAGACCGAAGCCGAGTTCACCAACACATCGATACGTCCGAGCGTCGCTATAACTTCGGAAACCATCGCCTCGATATCGGAAACCTTTTCTAGGTTGGCGTGAAACGAACGTGCGCTCCCGCCCCGAGATACTATCTCGTCCACTACTTCCTGCGCTTCGCGTTGGGAGCTTCGATAGTGAATTGCGTTGATCGCACCACGGGCAGCAAACGAGCCTGCTATCGCGCGCCCGACGCGTCTGCCAGCTCCGGTCACCAGCACGACCTTGTTGCGGAGATCCATGGCCGTCCGAACTTTCGCGGTCGAACTGCTATGCCGCGAGGGAGCTTTGAATCGCCTTCGCCAGCGCCAAGTTGTCACTGTGGCCGGTTCTCGAGGCGATCACGTGCCCCAGCACTGGCCGGCAGAGCAAATACAGATCTCCGATCAAATCGAGAACCTTGTGGCGCGCGAACTCGTCTGGGAACCGCAAGGTCGTGTTCACGACCTTTTGATCATCGACCAAAATGGCATTGTCGATGCGTCCACCGCTGGCGAGGCCCATCTCGGTCATCTTGCGGAATTCTTCCACGAACCCGAAGGTGCGCGCCGGCGCGATCTCCTCCATATAGCTTTCGGGCGAGGTCAACTCGAAGTGTACGTGTTGGCGCCCGATGGGATGGGGATACTCCAGCGAATAGTCGATGATCAGGTGGTCGGCAGGTTCAATCCTTATGAATTCGCGGTCACCGGGCTTACCGACAATTGTTTTCCTGATGCGAACGGGCTCGACTGGCGAGCCCTGATCGTTGGTGCCCGCTTCGTGGATCTGTTTGCACAGTTCCAGCGCGGAGCCGTCGAGCGCCGGAATCTCGTCCTCGGTTTTGACCAGCAGGTTGGTGATACCGAACGCGTGCAGTGCGGACATGAGATGCTCGACGGTACGAATCGAGCGCCCGCCCGAAGTCAGCGTGGTGTTGTAGGCGGTATCGGTTACATTCTCCAGCCGCACCGCGACCGGAGTGTCGTCGGCCAGTGACGAAAACACAATGCCGAAACCCGCCGGCGCGGGGTGCAAAATGACCCCGGTCTTGAGACCGGTGTGCAGGCCCTGCCCTCCCAGGACGATCGATCGGGCTATGGTGCGTTGGGCAAATGCGCCGCGCGAGACTTTCTTGCCGACGGCAAGTTCGCGCGATTCGCTCGAGATCGGTGGGACGACCGCCCGACCCGCGCTGCGACCATCCAGCGCCCGGGCGATTGAAACGAGCAGCCCGCTCACCGAAAAAGGTTTCTGGATGAAATCGGCCGCACCCAGTCTGGTGGCGGCCACGGCGCTCTGGATATTGGCGTGCCCAGAAATCATGATTACCGGAACGGCCGGCCGCTCGGATTTGATTCTGCGCAAAAGCTCGATGCCGTCGACGTCCGGCATCCATACATCAAGCAGCACCAGTGCCGGTGCCTCACGCTGGATCAGATCCATCACGCCCGGTGCATCGGCAGTGTCCACCACCCGGAATCCCTCGTCGCTCAAAATGCCACGCAGCGACGACCGGATGCGCTCCTCATCGTCCACCACAAGTACGGTCTCGTTCACAATGCCTCTCTCTTTCGTGGTTCTCGCGGCGAGAATCTGCTTCAGCCGGCGGCCTTCGCGAATGGCAGGTCTCTTATCGGAAACTCCAGTATGAATCTACTTCCGCGCGGTTTGTTGTCGGTAACGCGCACGAATCCATGATGGTCGGTTACGATCGCCGACACGATCGCTAATCCTAATCCGGTTCCGCCCTTCTTGCTCGAAAAATATGGCTCAAAAATGCGGGTGCGCAGCCGCGGATCGATGCCGGGGCCGTTGTCGCATACCTCCAGCGTCGCCAGTCCCTTGTCGGCGCGCTTGGCGGTGCGCACCTCGACCTGCGGTTTATCACCGTTGTGATTGTAAGTAGTCGTCGCACTGACCGCGTTGTCAAGCAAGTTCACCAGCGCCCGTTTCATCGCTTCCCGATCGATCATCAGCTGGGGCAAATCGGGCGCGAGGCTCAGGCCGAACTCCACCCCCGGATGAGCGGCACGAAAACCGGCCACCGCATCGTTGGCCAGCTGGTTCAAGTCGCCCGGCGCCGGCGTGAGGTGCGGCATGCGCGCGAACGCCGAAAATTCGTTAACCAGGCGCTTGAGCGCCTCGACCTCGCCGATAATGGTGCGGGTGCATTCCTCGACCAGCGGAGAGCTGCTCTCGGTTTTGTCCACCAGCTGCCGGCGCATGCGCTCCGCCGACAATTGAATCGGCGTCAGTGGATTCTTGATTTCGTGCGCTATGCGTCGCGCGACTTCGCGCCATGCTTCCATCCGCTCGACCTTGGCGATCTGGCTGACGTCCTCGAAAAACAGCACCGAGCCCAGCGGCTCCCCGAATTCGTCACTAAGCGGGCTGGTGGTCATCATCAGCTCGGCCTCACCTCCGCCCACTTCGCTCCTGATGGTGGAGCGCGCCTCGGCGGGACGGGTGGCGGCGGCCAGGGTATCGTCGAGGGTATGTACGAGCGGCACCTGAAAGACGTTTCGATAGTGACGGCCGATTACATTGGCCGCCTCGAGACCCAGCAGCCGCTCGGCGCACGGATTGATTGTGGTCACGATGCCGTCCGGATCGAGTCCGACCACGCCGGCCGAGACATTTCCAAGCAGGGTTTCCGTGTAGCGCCGCCGATGCTCGAGTTCCGCGGCGGAGGCCCGCAGGTCGGCGGTCATCTGGTTGAACGATCCGATCAGCCGCCCGATCTCGTCGTCGCCGTGTTGGGGAATTGAATAGTTCAGATTTCCACCGGCGATCGCTTGCGTACCTTGCAACAGACGCCTGATCGGAACCGTGATGCCACGGGCGAGATACAATCCGAACCAGCTCGCGAGGAGCACCACCACCAGCCCGATCAGAACCAGCGCGATGATGTAGCTGTTCAGGATGGGCTGATGCAGAATGCGCAACTGCGAATAGTCTTCGGCGGATTTGGAAATCCCCGCAGCACGAGTGACGAGACTACGGGGCAGATAGTAGTCGACCACAACCGCTCCGATCACGTTGTCCGTCTCCGCCGAAACGTAAATGGGCGCGCTGCCGCGGATGACATCGGAGTTACCGAGACGGTCGGTCCGTGTCATCACTTGTCCTTTAAGGGTGTCGCGCAACATCGGTGCATCCGGCGCAACGCCGATCCCGGTTGGCGTGCGTGGGCTGAGCGCGATCAGCAGCAGTTTGCGATCCGCGGAGAACACCTCGATCGTGCCTAGGTTGTATTCCTGCTGACGCTTCTCCAAGAAATCCTTGAGGTTGGTGCGTTGTTCCGGAGCCAGCAGATGGCGCGAGGAGATCTGTTCGGCTAGCACGCGCGCGAAGTGCGATGCGTTGTTGGCAGAGTTGAGGTAGTAGGTCTTCGCGATTTCGAGCGAATCGTCGAGCACCTGCTGGTACTCAGGTTTAAACCAGCCCGCGATGTCTGCATGGAGAAACACGCCCGAAACGTAGAGCAGAAAGGCGCTTGGCACCAGCGCGACCGCAATGAACCCTGCCACCAGGCGCACCTGGAAGCGCGAACCGATCAGGCCGCGGCGGCGCTCGAAAATCACTTTGACCAGATTACGGCCGACCAGGAACAGCAGCAGGCCAAGCAGCAGAAAGCTGAGATTGAATAGCGAAATGACCGCGAGATTCGAAACCAGCGAGGTGTGCTGCGACAGCGGCGGCAGCTGCGTCTGCGCCAGCACAAATGCCACCAGGATGGCGGCCGCTACCCCCACTGCGGTCAACTCACGCCGGCGCCGCTTGATCTCGGCGCGTCGGTACGCAAGGTCGGCCATTTGCGTGCGCATCGTCAGCGCCTCATCAACGCCAGGATGGCCGACACGAGCAGGCTCAGAATGATGCAGGTAGCCAAGGGAAAATAGAAGCTCGTATTACCCCGTCGAATATAGATATCGCCTGGAAGCCTGCCGAGATACGGTACTCGTCCCAGGGCCCACAACAACGCGCCCGCTGCGATGAGCAGAAAACCCACAAGAACAAGTCCTTTCCCAAGCGGCGCCATCGGAAAAACCGCCGTTCCAATTGTATAAGACCGCGCCCTTCCGCAATACGTCTGACACCGCAGGCTGGGCCCGGCTCAACGCCATCGAGACTAGGAGGAGTTCCGCTGAGTTTGCGCCATCCTGGGATCTAGCAGGGAAAAATGCTGAGCGATCGTGGAAGTTGTTTTTCCACGAGTTGCGCGCGGCAGGTCTAAAGAAGTCGTGAACGTCAGAAGCATCGGCGACTCGCTGGATCCAGGCTTAGGTGGCGAGGGCGACAAGATTCCTGATGCGCACCAGATTGTAGGCCGCCGCGGCCAGGGTGAAGATCCAGCCGACGCGCAACACCCCTCGATGGCGGGTCTTGCGCAGCACGGCTACCGTCTTGAGCCAGCCGAACACCTCTTCCACCCGCTTGCGTCGCCGTTGGCTTACCAGGTAGCCGGGGTGACGGCTGGTGCGCCGGTCGATCGCGCTGGCCAGCTTCTGCGCCACGTGCGGCGTGACCCGATGGTCGCGCAGTTCATGCACGAACTCCTTGGCGTCGTAACCCTTGTCCGCTCCCAGGGTGACGCGCTTAAAGCGTGGGAGCTACTCGACCATCGCCACTGCGGCACGCCGCTCGGCATAGCCGTCGGCCTCGGTGAGCCGCGTGTTGACCACCAGACCGTTGCGATTCTCCACCAGCAGATGGCCCAGATAGCAGAGCTTCGCCTCCTGTCCCACGGCCTTCTTATACAGTCGCGCTTGCGGGTCGGTGGTCGATTGATGAGTCGCGTTGGCACGCCGCTCGCCATGGAAGTCGACGTTGGGGTTGCCGCGATCGTCTGGGGGAGGAGTCCGCTGGCGGTGTTTGCGCTGAAAGCTCTTCTGCCCGGCCCACGCTTCGATCAGTGTGCCGTCGACCGTGAAGTGCTCGGCCGAGAGCAGCTGTTGGGCACGCGCCTGGTTTACCACTTGGTGAAAAAATCCCTGCGCGACTGCGCCGGCCAGCAGCCGCTCCCGGTTCTTGGTGAACACCGTGACGTCCCAGACCGGGTCATCCATGCTCAGCCCGACAAACCAGCGAAACAGCAGATTGTAGTCGAGTTGCTCCATCAGCTGCCGTTCGCTGCGCACCGTGTACAGCAGCTGCAACAGCAGCGCGCGCAACAGCTTTTCCGGTGCAATCGAGGGCCGTCCGCCCGCCGCGTACAGGGCATCCAACTGCGGGCGCAACTCCACCAGCGCGGCATCAACCATAACTCGAATCGCCCGCAACGGATGATCCCGCGCTACTCGCTGCTCGGCCGATATGTAGCTGAACATCGAAGACTGCTGACGGTCCGTTCCCCGCATCCCCGCTTACTCCTCCACCAACAACGGTCGCCTGCCAACCTACACCACTATCGAGTTGGAAACGATCCTTTTTCCGCATCCTTGTATGTTGCTGATCTGATAGAAGAATCAAAGTTGGTGAGGCGGCAGACCGGTGCAGCCTTGGGAGAAGAATCCCGTCTAGCAGCGGAGGTCGTCGCTTCACCGACAGCGCTTAGCCCGAACGGTTGTCGGGGAAGAAAATCCCG